>DATDED010000384.1:0-7257 GCA_036523455.1 Gemmatimonadales bacterium | reverse complement strand
CAGCGTCCGCAAGACACTGCACTCCGAGGACGCGCTGCGTCACTACCAGGCGGCCGCCGACCTGATCCTGAAGAGCCCCGGCACGCAGCTGGAACAGGTGGCCGGCGTCCGCCCGGCCAATCCCGAGTATTCCCAGGCACTCTGGAAGGCCGCCCGGGAGATCGCCGACGTCGCCAAGCAGCTCCTGGGCGACTCGCTGCAGCAGCGGCGGGACAGCCTCTACCTGCTCGGCCGCACCTGGGCGGAACAGTCGATCGCGTTCGACTCGGTCGACGCCAACACGCATTTCGCGCTCGCGCTCGTCGTGGGGCGGATGGCGCGGACCAAGAGCGGCAAGGCCAAGGTCCGCTTCGGCCAGCTCGTCTACGACGAAACGACGCGCGCCCTGCAGCTCGACTCGACCCACGACGCCGCGCACCACATCCTGGGCATCTGGAACGACGAAGTGATGCGCCTGTCGGGCATCATGAAGTTCTTCGCCAAGGCGCTGTTCGGGGGCGGGTTCCTGGCCAACGCCAGCTGGGCGGGAGCCCGCAGTCACATGGAGAAAGCGGTCGCCCTGAACCCCGGGAACGTCTACCACCGGCTCGAACTCGCCATGGTCTACCTCGATGTGGACCAGCCTGAAAAGGCGCTGGAGCAGCTCCAGGCGATCGAGGGACTGCCGATCGGCGATCCGATGGACCCCTACTACAAGCGCGTCGCCGCCGAGGCGCTCGCGGACCTGCGCAAGAACAAGATCGACGCCGCGCAGGAGCGGCTGCACCAGGGCTAGCGCCAAACTACCGTGGCCCAACACCCTCAGCAACTTGACGCCGCGCGCGCGCGGTCGCCATTGTATCGGGCATGACGATCTCGTCGGCACTCACCCATGCCGAAGGCGAGCGGCTGGCCGGGCGCATCGCCGAGCTGGAGCACGAGCGCAAGCACCTGCTCGCGGTCATCGAGATCCTGAAGGAGATTTCGGGATCGCTGCACTTCATCGACATCCTGCAATCGATCGCGCGCAAGCTGGGCGAATCGTTCGGGCTGGACCGCTGCTCCATCTTCCTGGCCGAGCGCGGCGGGACGCACGTGCGCCTGGTCGCCTCCTACGAAGACCCGACGATCCGCAACCACCTGGTGGACCTGGAGCGGTATCCCGAGCTCAAGCGGGCGATCCACCACGGCGAGACGGTGTTCATCCCCGACGCGATGACCGACCCGACGCTGAAGCACGTGAAGAACGAGCTGTCGAGCCGGCGCGTGAAGTCGATCACGGTGGTGCCCATCAATTGGCGGGGCGTGGCGATCGGCGCGATCTTCCTGCGCACCTTCCGCGACGGCCCGACCTTCTCCGACTCCGACGTGCGGTTCGTGCAGGTCGTCGCCTCACTCACCGCCCAGGCGCTGCGCAACGCGCACCGCTACGAGCGACTGGCCCAGCGACAGGCCGAAACCGGCGAGACCCTGCGCCGCATGGAGCTGGAGCGCGTGGCGCTGCTGTCGTTCCTGCGCCGGCTGATGGAGGTGTTCGGCCGTTCCGAAGGCGCCTGGGGCGAAGGGCTGCTGCCCAAGGCCAGCGCCGAAGAGCTGGACCGGCTGGTGGGCGTCGCGCTCGCGGTGATTCAGGAAGAAGCCAAGGGCCAGTGACCGCGCCGGCGGCGCGCGCCGCCGAGCTCCGGCGGCAGCTCGAGCGGGCCAACCACGCGTACTACGTCCTCGACCGTCCCGAAATTTCCGACGCCGAGTACGACCGGCTGTTCCAGGAGCTCCAGGCCCTCGAGGCCCGCTACCCCGAACTCCGCACCCCCGACTCCCCCACCCACCGCGTCGGCGCCGAGCCTTCGCCTGCATTCAAGAAGCACCGCCACCTCGTGCCCATGCTGTCGCTCGCCAACGCGTTCGACGAGGCGCAGCTCGCGGCCTGGGAAGAGCGCAACGCGCGGCTCGTGGCCGACGTGGCGGAGACGGGGTACACCCTCGAGGTGAAGATCGACGGCGCCGCCGTGAGCCTCACCTACGCCGACGGCATGCTCGTCACCGGCGCCACCCGCGGCAACGGCGTCGAGGGTGAGGACGTGACGCCCAACCTGAAGACGGTCCTCGACCTCCCGTTGCGGCTCCAGGGGAAGGGCTGGCCGGAACGGATGGAAGTGCGGGGCGAAGTGTACCTCTCCAAGAGCCAGTTCGAGCGGGTCAACAAGGAGCGCGCCAAGGAGGGCGAGCCGTTGTTCGCCAATCCCCGCAACGCCGCGGCCGGCGCGCTGCGCCAGCTCGATCCCAGGATCACGCGTGCCCGGGGCCTGCGCGTCTTCTGCTTCCACGTGGAAGCGCCGCGACAGAAGCTCCCGAGCGACACCCAGCACGGCCTGCTGCAGCAGCTCTCCGCCTGGGGGTTCCCCGTGGAGCCGCATCATCAGCTCGTCCCCAATCTCGCGGCGGCGCATCGCGCCATCGCGAAGCTGGAGAAGGCCCTGCCGAAGCTGAACTACGGCGCCGACGGCGTGGTCGTGAAGGTGAACCAGCTGGCGCTGCACGCGGAGCTCGGCACGGTGGGCGACCGGGAGCCACGCTGGGCGATCGCGCGCAAGTTCGCGCCCGAGGTCGCCGTCACGAAACTGCTCGAGATCCGCATCAATGTCGGCCGCACGGGGGCGCTGAACCCCTACGCGGTGCTGGAGCCCGTGGAGGTGGGCGGGGTGACCGTCTCCACTGCCACCCTGCACAACGCCGATCTGATCGCCGCGAAGGATATCCGCATCGGCGACTGGGTCGAGGTGACGCGCGCGGGCGAGGTGATTCCCCAGGTCCTGGGACCGGTGCGGGCGAAGCGCCGCGGGAAGGAAAAGAAGTTCCGGATGCCGGATCACTGCCCGGTGTGCCGCTCGCGCGTGGAGCGGCCGCAGGACGAGGTGATGTCCTACTGCCCCAACGTGTCCTGCCCGGGCCGCATCTACGAGGGGATCGTCCACTTCGCCTCGCGCGGCGCCATGGACATCCGCGGCCTTGGTTACGAGCGCGTCAAGGCGCTGCTCGACGCCAAGCTCATCGACGACGTCTCCGATTTGTACGATCGCAAGCAGGTCAACCTGCTCAAGTTGCTCACACTCGAAGGGTTCGCCGAGAAGTCGGCGCAGCAGCTGCTCGACGCGATCGACGCCTCCAAGCAGCAGCCGCTTTCCAGCCTGCTGTTCGCGCTGGGCATCCGCCACGTCGGCACGCAGGGCGCGCGGGTGCTGGCGCGGCATTTCGACACCATGAGCCGGCTCGCCGAGGCGACGCCCGAGGAGATCGGCGACGTGCGCGGGGTGGGTCCGACCATCGCCGAGGCCGTCGCGGGGTTCTTCGTCGAGCCGCGCAACCGCAAGCTCGTCGAGCGCCTCGCGAAGCTCGGGCTGACCATGACGGAACCGCGAGCCGCGGCCCGCACGGGCGGCGGGCCACTGGCGGGCCAGACCTACGTCATCACCGGGACCCTGCCGGAGCTCTCGCGCGACGCGGCCACCCGGTTGATCAAGGAGGCGGGCGGCCACGTCACCGACAGCGTGTCGAAAAAGACGACCGCGGTGGTGGCGGGAGAGAGCCCCGGCTCGAAACTGGACAAAGCGAAGACCCTCGGGATCGCGGTGATCGACGAGGCCGAGCTGTTGCGTCGGGCAAAGGAGACCGAGTCATGACGCGGGTCGTCCTGGCCGCCGTGCTGTGCGTCACGCTCACCGCCGCATCCCTCGCCGCGCAGGTTCGCGAGGGCGATACCGTCCCGCGCGCGACGCTCGTGGCTCCGCTGCAACCAGACTCCGGGCACCCCTTCCTCCGCCGCCCGTGGCTCGTGTTCGACGATACGATCGCGGGACAAGCGATCACGGTGGTCGTGCACCGCGGCGGCGATTCGCTTCCGGGAAGCGCCGGCTATACCGCGGACCGCGCCGCCATCGCCGCTCAGCACGGCGGGGAGTACCAGGTGCTCTACGTCATCGAGTCCGACGGGTACTGGGAGACCGAAGCAGGTCCCAGGGGTCCCTACTGGAACGGGTCGTCGTTCATCGACACCGCCTATGTGTTCCGCTTCGGAGGCCGTGGCTTCCTGCGTATCGCCGAGGGGTTCTACGGCACCGGCGCGGCCGTGCTGGAGCACGTGTTCACGCTCGACTCGACCGGCCGGCTCGTCGGTGTGCCCGTGGTGGACTCGAACGAGCGGTTCGCCGCGCTGGTCGGATCGGGAGAGTACCTGGCCGGCGGCCGGTTCACCGTCATCGCCGACGACCGCATCGAGTATCAGATCTGGGTCTATGACCGGGGTGACCCCAACTGCTGTCCCAGCGCCGGAACAGTCCGGGCCCGCTACCGCATCGTCGGTGACAACCGGACCAGCCTGCGCGTCGAGCCCGACAGCGTGTGGCGCGAACCGATCAAGCCGCCGTGACGGCGAGGATGCTGTTGCGCCGCTCCTCCTCCCGGCAGTAAGTTGGCCTCCGTCATGAGCACCGACGGCCTCACCATCGGCTCGGGCGGCCTGCACCAGCTGCATCGCAGCCTGGCGCAGTATTCACCCGACGCCGCCATCTCCATCCTACAGGAAGCGGGGTACGCCTCGGGGGAAGGCGTGTATCAGGCGTTCTGCCGCTGGCTCGGCACCCACGCCGGCACCGAACGCCCCGAGGAGCTGGACGCTGCGCACTTCGGCGGCGCCTTATCCGACTTCTTCGAGACGTCCGGCTGGGGGCACCTCGGCGTGGTCCCGGTCGGGGGCGCCGCCCTCGCGCTCGATTCGTCCGATTGGGCCGAGGCCGAGCCCGGCAGCGCGGAAACGCCGATGTGTTTCTTCTCCGCCGGGATGCTCGCCGATCTGATAGGACGCGTGTCCGGCGAAACGGTGGCGGTGATGGAAGTGGAGTGCCGCAGCCGCGGGGATTCGATCTGCCGCTTCCTGTCCGCGTCCCCGGAGACGTTGCAGGAGGTATACGAGAAGATGACCGGCGGGATGAGCTACGCGGAGGCGTTGCAGGCCTAGCGGCGCGCCACCGACACGCCTTCCAGCAGCAGCGAGGCCGCCCAGCGGCTCGACAGCCACCGCCCGTCGTCCCCGAACGCCCCGATCCGTTTCAGCAGCTCGTACACGTTGCCGGCCACGGCGGCGTCCTTCACGCGCCCCGTGATCTCGCCGCGCTCCACCCGGTAGGCCAGGGCCACCGGATGGCTGAACGCCCCGCCGATCACGTTGCCCTGCCCGACCCCGATCAGGTCGTCGATCACCAGCCCGTCGGTGATCCCACCCAACAGCCCACCGCCAAGCCCACCCTTCCCCCTTCCCTCTTCTCTCTTCCCCAGGATGAGGTTTGAGTATGAAACGTGCGGCTTCCCGAACGTGCCGCGGGCACCGTGGCCGGTACTGGTCGTTCCGGCGCGCGCCGCGGTTTCGAGATCGTAAATGAACCCGCGCACCACGCCACGGTCGATGAGCGGCAGCGCGACCGACGACGTCCCCTCGTCGTCCACGGGACGCGACGCCGGACGACCGGGCGCCAGTGGGTCGTCGGTGAGCGAGAAGCGCTCGTCAAACAGCCGCTCCCCCACCTTCGCCCCCAGCGGGGAAATCCCCTGCAGCACAGTCTTGCCCGACAGGGCCTGCTCGAGCGGCAGGAGGATCGCCGAGAGTCCGCTCGGCGTGAACACCACCGGGAGGGAGCCTTCCGGGGGTGTCACCACCCGCAGCGCCGGCGCATAGCGATCCTCGATCGAGCGCACCAGCGCGTCGAGGTCGGCGGCGTCCGGCAACCCGGTGCCCACGTAGAGGTCGGAGACGAAGAGCACGTCGTCGCCCGCGAACCGCGCCAGGTCCAGGCTCACCGCGACCACCGTGGCCTGGAAGGACGCGTCGGCGCCCGCTGTGTTGAGCACCCGCGTCTGCGCGATCTCGCGCTCGATCGACACGTTGATCTGGCAGCCTTCGCGCGCCACCCGGTCCACGAGCCCCGCGCCGATCGCGGTGAGGCGATCGAGCGGGGCGTTCGCCGCCGCCGCCGACGCGGTCGCCACCCGGGGCAGCGGTGCGGCGGGCGGGAAGGCGATGGGGACCGTCTCGCCGAGGGCGGCGGAGGCGATCGCCCGGGTCACGAGATCCTCGGCGTCTTCGGCCGTCGTGCCGGCGACGCCCACGCGGCCGCCCGCCAGGACGCGCAGGTTGACGCCGGTTTCCTCGGCCGCCGCACAGGCCTTGAGGCGTCCCGATTCGAACGTCACCGAGGTGCGCTCGGTCCGGCGCCAGAGTGCGTCCCCCGCGTCGCCTCGGGCGCGCACCAGCTCCATCACCCGCTCGATCACGCGGGCACGTCGCCGCCGACCAGCGCCTGCTCGATCCGCACGTGCGGCGCGCCCTCGGTCACCGGCAGGGGCATCTGCCCCCCCTTGCCACAGCCGCCGCCCATCTGGTTCCAGCGGAAATCGCCCGCGATCCGCTCGATGCGGTCCAGCGTCTGGAACAGGTTGCCGGCGAGCACCACGTCCTTGACCAGCTCGGCCACCTTGCCGTCGCGGATCATGTGCCCGTAGGCCGCCGTGAAGGAGAAGTTCTCGAGCATCGTCTGCCCGCCGAACGCCGAGCAGGCGTAGACGCCGAGCTTGATGTCGCGGATCAGGTCCTCGAAGGTCCCGCTGCCGTTCGCGATGTAAGTGTTCGTCATGCGCACGATGGGTGGATGGCGGAACGAAATCGCGCGCGCGTTGCCGGTGGGGCGCTCGTCCAGGGACGCCGCCGTCTCGCGGGAGTGCAGCCGGCCCACGAGGATGCCGTCGCGGATGAGGGGCGTGTCCTGGGTCGGCGTGCCTTCGTCGTCGAACGGCAGGGTGCCGCGCAGCCCCGGCGCGGCGCCGTTGTCCCCCACGTTGAGCACCAGCCGCCCGAAGCGGCGCCCCAGCGTCATCATCTCGCGCGCCTGCGGGTTCTCGTACACGAAGTCTGCCTCCGAGAGGTGGCCGAAGGCTTCGTGGATGAACACGCCCGCCAGCTCGTTGTCGAGCACGACCGGGTAGGTCCCCCCTTTGACGGTCGGCGCGTCCAGCAGGGCGGCGGCCCGCCGCGCGGCCTCGGCGAACCCCGCCGCGTGGTCCTGCGCCCCTCGCCAGCCCCGGCGCAGCCCGATCGATTCGAGCCCCTTCTCGATGGTCCCGTCGCGGCGCGCGATCGCCGTGCCCGACAGCGTGATCTCGGGGCGCAGCTCGTGCAGCAACGTCCCCTCGGAATTGGCGTACCAGTATTCGGTCACGTCGTCGTGGTAG
>DATDED010000383.1:0-3917 GCA_036523455.1 Gemmatimonadales bacterium | reverse complement strand
TGCCGCGCAAAGGTGGTGTCACCCGCCGGGGCGGACGCCGTCAACGCGATGGCGAAGAAGATGCCGGCTTCGGGGTCCCCCGGGTTGCGCGCGTACACCCGCTCCATGGCGTCGGCGTAGCGGCGCAGGCGCACGCTGTTGGGAACGGTGCCCGTGTCACCGTAGAGCGCGCCCACCGCCGCGATGAAGTCGCGCTCGCGGGGCGTCCGCCCGCCGAGCGCCGCCGCGCGCCGGGCCGCCTCCTGCCCCGCCCGCAGGTCGGCCGCGCCCGGACCCCCGGCGATCGGGTTGCGCCACCGTGTCAGCGCCAATCCCCAGTGCGCCATTGCGCAGGTCGAGTCCGCCGCGGCCACACTCTGGAAGGCGCGCTCGGCTTCTCCCCACCAGAACGAATGCAGCAGCGCCATGGCGCGCTCGAACCCCTGGCGGGCCTGGGCGTTGCAGGAAACGGGGAACTCGACGTGCCCTAGCCGTTCTGCGCCGGGGTGCACGTGCTCCTGCGCCGCGAGCGGCGCGGCGAGCAGGACGAGCGGGGCTGTGACGAGGCAACGAGCGGCACGGTGCATGGAGCAACTCACGAGGTTGGCAGTCGGATGTGTGGAAGACTCCCACAGAATACTCGAGGACGAGGTGGCGGTCTCCCCCCCCCCGTATACCAGTAGCCGCCCAGCCCTGAGCGGTCGTTTCCTCTGCAGTTCATTCCCGCTTCAGAGTCCTCGCGATAAGAACACATTGGGCCCACCGGGAGGACCGTGGCACGCCAGCTCGGAACGTGCCTTGTCGCGCTGTTCGGGCTGTTCTTCAACAACACTCGTGGCCAGGACACGTTGCCCCCCACGCAGGGTGGTTACGTCCACTCCCTCGGCCTGCCGGCGATCTATAAGCCGTTCTTCGGAATAGGGCTCGGCCTCTCGCACAACCGCACGGACCACCTCGCGTCACAATTCCGGACCGGCGTGTTCAAGGACATCGGCAGCCCGATTACCGAGCTCGTGGGCTGGAACGTCGAAGGGTTCGCCGGCGTGCGTGACCTGGACGCCGATTACGGTGCCCGCGCGTTCCTGCTGAGCCACCTGCTCGGTCTCGGGGCCGGTGTGGAATACGACGTGCACGATGGCCGCGGCTCTCCACTCCTCCTCCTGGTGGCACCCATGCGTCGCGGCGGCCTCCTCGGGGCCGGCAGCGACCTGCGCCTCGAGTGGCTGTCCGGTCGCGGCGCGTCCTTCAACCTGGCCGTGAGCTTCCCGGTGGGGCAGCCGCACCGGGGGCGCACCCGTCCCATGCGCGACTTCGTGCAACTGGCGGCCGAGCGGCCACGCCCGGTCGCGTTCGTGCCGGCCGACTCCGCGCTGCGCGATGCGCTGGCGGCGCTGCGTGAGCATGCGCTCTGGATCAATCGGTTCACGGTGCCGGACCTGGGTGGCCTGGCGGCGGACCCCGCGCGTGCAGCGACAGACGCCGTGGCTCCCCTCAAGGCGCACCTCGCCGCGGGGAGCGTGGATGCGGAGATCCGCGGCTATCACCACGAGATGGTCCGGGCGTTTTCCATCGCCGCGGCGGGAACGCCGTCGTCGGGCGACTCGACGCCCCAGGGCGCCGCGGCGGCGGCGAGCGCCACCGCGATTCTCCTGGACCGGGTGATCTTCCCGTACAACCGGCTCATCGGTCAACCCAAGAAGCGCGACAGCACGCGGGAATTCGGGACGCATGCCCGCGGGGTGTTCGCGCGCTGGCTGACGATGACGTCCAGCGTGAGCCCCGGGCGGGACGAGGCATGCCTGTACGTCTTCCAATACCTGCTCGAAATCGTGGAGGAGATCCGGGCGGTCAATCGCCGCACGTGGAACAACTCCGCTCTGGTGTGGCTCCCGCTGCAGCTGGCGCTCGTGCCGGAGGAGTACGACGAGCAGACGGAGCTCGACTCGATCATCAGCCGGGCCGTGGGCCACTCCGTCACGCGCGGCAACCGCATCTGGTACGTCCTGAACGACCGGTTCCAGCTCGAGCTGGTGAAGTCGATCGCCAGGGCGGAGGACTACCACATCCTCTGGATCCACGACTTCCGAGGCTTGAACGATGCGGGCAGACCCGACCGGCTGTCCTTGCTCACGGCGACCCAGGCCTACCTCGCGGCGCTGCGCCACCGCCTGGCGGCCTACGATTCCACCGGGCGGCTGCCGGTCTACATGATCTTCTTCGACGAGCACTACTTCGAGAAGTACAAGAGCCGCGGCCTGCTGCGCTTTCTCGAGGATCCCCTGGGGCGGCGCCCGGGACTGCCGGCGGGATTCGAGTCACTGGCGCGCGAGCTGGCCACGGCGCAGCAGCAGCTGTGGGATGCCGTCAACGCCTCGCGCCTGCTCACGGCGGAGCGGGCCCAGTACGGCGAGTCCTGGCTGCACCGCCTCGTCAAGGTGCACGTCAGCGTCACCAACCCGGCGGACCCCGCGTTTCGCAGCCGCCAGATGCTCCCGCTGGTCGGCATTCCGGACGACATGATGCGCGATCATCGCAAGGCCGTCCTGTACGATGTCAGCGAAGCGGATCCCTACCGCGGCATGGCGATGTACGCCGGCATGGGCGTGGGCGAGCACTACGTGGGACCCACCTGGGAGGACCGGGCCATCATGCTGCAGGGACCGGTCGCCCTGACGTTGCGCGACGAAGCCCGCGCGCTGCTCGAATCGCAGGACCTCCGCGGCGGCAACGTACCCCACGTGCTGCGCCCCAGCCGCCGGGCGCCCGACTACGACCGCAAAGTACAGGCGGAGATCGACAGCATGGACGCCTGGGGCGGCGTGGCGACCCGCGCCATCGAGCTGGAGAACGAGACTGGATTCGGTCGCAAGGAGGTCAGCGTCGCCGAGGCGACACTGTTCAATCTCATGGCCCCGGGGTCGGTCTTGAAGGTTCCGGACTCGTTGTGGCTCAACGAGCTGCTCGCCTCACTGTGCGTCGGGAGCGGGCTGCGCGGCGCGCGGGTGCTGATCATCGCGCCTTCGCAGGCGTCCGCGCCGGGCAAGGGCTGGCCCACCCTGGCCTTGATGCACGACCTGATGTCGCGCCTCGTGGCGCTGCAACGCGCCCTGGCGCCGGAGTACGCCCGTGCCGGAGGATTCGTGCGGGCCGGACTCTACGACCCCAAGGTCGGGGTGGACGATCTGCTCGAGCGGGTGCACGCGCTGCGCGACAACCTCATCGCCACGCCGTTTCTGCGCGAGCTGTACTCGTTCGATCCCGCCGTGCTCCAGGTCCTGAGCGACTCGACCCTCGCCGCGCCGGATTCCACCCGGCGGGCCCCCGTCGCGACGGTGCAACCGCTGCTGCACATGAAGGGGTTTCTCTACATCTCGCGCGAGGCCTGGGCGCGTTTGATCAGCGGCCCACCGATGGCGTACGGGCTGCAGGAGTACCTGAAGCAACGGGCGCGCCAGCTGCGTGAAGGCGCGGCAGTGGGCGAGGAAGCCATGGCCGACGCGATGCAGCTCATGGGGTCGCGAATCCTCAATCGCGTGCTCGACAGCCTCCCCGACGCCGAGCGCGCCTGCCCACGGCCGCAGCACTGTCCCGGATTGCGCTGGGTGTTCTATCTGCAGATCGGATCGCCCAATCAGGACTACCGCAGCATGACGATGGACGGCGAGGCGGCGACGCTCGTGACGAGCTGGACGGCGCTGTACGGGATGCCGGATTTCGTGCTCCTCACCGGACTCGCGGCCTGGCCCGAGACGCAAGCACAGCTCGATCGGCTGCTCCCGCCCCCGGATGGTCGGCTACTGGCCGCTGCGTGGTGGGTTCGAATGAGCCTGTAGCGCGGGAAGTTGGGACCGCTGCCCGAACATACGCCGAGTCGGCGCGGGCCAGTCGCTCTGCCCGATCGCGGATTCCCATGAGCTGCCGGCGCACCATTAAGAACT
>DATDED010000382.1:0-12343 GCA_036523455.1 Gemmatimonadales bacterium | reverse complement strand
TCGTGATATTGACCGGCGGGCTCGCGGTGGCGGGCCCGGGCCGGCTCACCGCCCAGGGGGTGCTGTCCCAGTTCACGTATGACGAGCTGCGGCTATCCGGCTTCCAGCTGGACTTCGGCTCCGTGTCTACCAAGGATCTGCGCGGGGCATTGATCGGCGGCGCGCGGGTGGACGTGGGGCATCTGGCTCCCCACGTGCGGGTGCTGCTCGGCCTGTCCTATACGCGGTCGCGGTTCACCGGGCGCGCCGTCACGCGCTTCAACCGCACACTACTCAAGCTGGTCACCGACCCGGATGGGAACGCGACGATCGACGTGGGGCGAGTGAATCTCTCCGACCTGATCGCCGACGTCGACCTGCAGTACGTGTTCAACGAGGCCGGGCCGGTGAGCGTCGTCGCCGGCGTCGGGGGCGGTGCGCACATCCGCGACGGGAGCGGCAGCGCCATCAACGGCACCTTTCTCGAGGACGCGCTGGACGGCGTAGCGCCGGCCCTGAACGGCATGCTCGGCCTCGGCGTCGCGCTGACGCCGGCCTGGCAGCTGACCGGCGAGGTGCGCGGCACGCTGCTGAGCGATTTCTCCACAGCGTCCGCGCGAGTCGGGTTCATGTACCGGCTGCCCGGGGCTCGGGGGAGCCGGTGAACTATCCGATTCGCGTCGCGGTAGTCGGCGCCGGGAGCGTGGCGCAGGTCGCCCACCTGCCGGTGCTGCGCAAGATCCCCGGCGTCGAGATCGCCGCGATCTGCGACAACGATCTGTCCAAGGCGCAGGCGCTGGCGAGCCGCTTCGACGTCCGCGACACCTACGACGACATCGAGGAGGTGCTGAAGTACGCCAAGCCCGACGCGATCGTGATCTGCACCCCGAACCACCTGCACGAGATTCACGTCGTCGCGTCCCTGTCGGCCGGGGTGCACGTACTGTGCGAGCGACCGCTGGCGCTCAGCCTGCCGGGCATCGAGCGCACGCTCCAGGCGGCCGAGCGCTACGGCAAGCGCGTGATGGTGGCGATGAACCACCGCTTCCGCTCCGACGTCCAGGCGGTGCGGGGCTTCCTGGCCGGCGGAGAGCTGGGCACGATCGACATGATCCGGGGCGGCTGGTTCACCTTCCAGCCCACGGCGGCACGCGCGCAGCTGGGCTGGCGGCTGCGCCGGGCGGAAGCGGGCGGCGGGGTGATGCTCGACCTCGGGCTGCCGCTGATCGACCTCGGGCTGTGGCTCGCCGGATGGCCCATCCCCAAGCGGATTTCCGCGCATCTTGTGGGCGGCGGGCGGGAGACCGTCGAAGAGATGGGGATGGCGTTGATCATATGCGAGAACGGGTTGTCCATCGGCATCGCGGTGAGCTGGCGCCACCTGGGACGCGGCGAGCGCTTCTGGTTCGAGATGGTCGGGAAGAAGGGGACGGCGGACATCGCGCCGCTGCGGGTCTACAAGGAAGTGCACGGCGTGCCCGCCGACGTGACTCCCACGGGCGCCACCGGCCGGGAGCCGCCGTTCATCCAGTCCTATCGTGCGGAATGGACGTACTTCCTCGCGGTGATCCGCGGCGACGTCAACGCGCCGCCGCCCAAGGACCAACTGCTGTTGCACCGCGTGCTCGACGCGGTGTACCGGTCCGCCGACGAAGGGCGCGACGTCCAGCTGTGAGCGACAGGCGTCGCTGGCTGCTCGTCGCGGTCGGCGCGCTCGCGCTCGCGTTGAGTTACCCGCCGTTTCCGCTGCCGATTCTCAGTTTCGTGGCCGTCATCCCCGCGGTCCTGCTGCTGGAGGACGCGGCGGCCGACGCCGGGCGGGCGTACACCTGGGGAGTCCGCTACGGCATCGCCGCCAACGGTCTCGCGCTCTCCTGGATGGTGGTCGCGCTGTGGCACTTCACGCCGCTCGCGGCGCTGGGCTACGTGATCACCTCCCTGGTGCTCGGGGTGTTCACCGGCATCCTCTTCTGGTTCGTGGTGCGCGTCCGTGGCGCGCTGCCGCGGATCCCCCTCGCCGTCGTGTTTCCGGTCGCGTGGACGGCGCTCGAATGGGCCGTCGGTCACCTGGGGGATGTCGCGTTCCCCTGGCTCGGGCTCGGGACCTCGCTCGCCGACGCGCGCGTGCTCGTGCAGTGGGCCGACCTGGCCGGCGCGCGCGGCGTGACCCTGTGGGTGGTCTGGGTCAACGTACTCGCGGCGGGCGCCGCGCTGGCGTGGGGGAACCGGCGCCTCGTGGCGCGTCGTCTCCTGCCCGTAGCCTTGAGTCTGGCGCTCGTGGCGGCCTATGGCGTGTGGCGCGAACGGACTCTTCCGGTGCATACGGCGGGCACCGTCGCCCTCGTGCAGCCCAATGTGGCCTCGGGCGAGAAATGGGAGGCCAACCCGGACAGTCAGGTCGCGACACTGCTCGCCATGTCGCGGGAAGCGCGGGCGGCCGCTCACATCGATCTGTTTCTCTGGCCCGAGTCGGCGCTCCCGGGCTGGTTGCCTCAGCAGCCGGGCTGGATCCAGGCGGTGGGCGCGTTCGCGGCGGAGAGTCGCACGCCCGTGCTCACGGGCTCGCTCGATGTCGTATTCTCGACCCGGCGCAACTACCAGACCTACAACGCGGCGTTCTTTTTCGATACGCTGGGGTTGAGCCGGTCATACGAGGTCTATCACAAGCACTACCTCGTGCCCGTCGTGGAACGGGTGCCGTTCGTTCCGGTGAGGTGGTTCCGTGCACTCCCGTGGCTGGGCCGCTGGTCGGGCGGATTCGGCCACGGTCGCGGGCTGCCAGTGTACGCCACCGCGATCGGGCGATTCGGCGTCCTGGTGTGCTATGAGTCGGCGTTCGAAGACCTGCCGCGCCGCTACCGGGAGGCCGGCGCCGATTTCGTGGTCAACATCACGAACGACTCCTGGTTCGGCAGGACTGCCGGGCCCTACCAGCACGCCTCGCACCTCGTGCTGCGTGCCATCGAGACGCGCATGGGGATCGCTCGCGCCGCCAACGACGGGGTCTCGGAGTTCGTCGATCCGCTGGGACGGATCTCGAATGCGAGCAGACTCCGGACGCGCACCGTCGTCACCGGCCCGCTGCTGACCAGCGAGGCGCGGACCCTCTACGTCCGTCTGGGAGACTGGGTGGGGCTGCTCGTCGTGCTGGCGACTGTCGGATTCGCGGGCGGCATCGTGGTGCAGAAATGGAGCCGGGGCTCATGAGATTGCGGATTGCGGATTGTGGATTGCGGATTGATGCGGGTCGAGGCGTCGTGCCGGACACGCCCTGTCCGATCCGCAATCCGCAATCGGCAATCCGCAATGGGAGGAATGGGTGCGGGTAGGGATCGACGTCGGTGGCACCTTCACCGACCTGGTCGCCGTCGCCCCCGACGGAAGTCTCGAAATCCGCAAGGTCCTGAGCACGCCAGACGATCCTTCCGACGGGCTGTTCCGGGCGCTCGACGTGCTGGCGGCCGACGACGCGTCGATCGAGGCGTTGATCCACGGCACGACCATCGCCACCAACGCGCTGCTGGAGCGGCGCGGCGCCCGGACGGTCCTCGTGACGACGGCGGGCTTCGAGGACCTGCTGTGGCTGCGGCGGCAGGACCGCGCCTCCCTCTACGACCTGAGCCGCGATCATCCCCCTCCACTGGTGCGCCGGGACGACGTAGTCGGCGTCGCCGAGCGGATGGGTCCCGACGGCGTGGTCATGTCGCTCACCGACGCCGAAGTGGCACGCGTCACCGCGGCGGTGCATGAGCGAAGCCCCGAGGCCGTAGCCGTCACGTTCCTGTTCGCCTTCCGTCACCCCGACCACGAGCGCCGGATCGCCGCGGCGCTGCGCGCCGGATTGCCCGGCATTCCAGTGGTCGCCAGTCACGACGTGGTGCCGCTGTTCCGGGAGTACGAGCGGTCTACGACCACCACCGCCGAGGCGTATCTCCGACCGCTGGTGACGGAGGCCGTCACCCGGGTGGCGGCCGGCGTGGCCCGCCGCGGGATCGGCACGTTCCGGCTCATGGCGTCCGGGGGAGGGACCCTCTCGCCCGAAGGCGCCGAGCAAGCCGCCACCGCCTTGGCGCTGTCCGGCCCCGTCGGAGGCGTCGTCGGCGCGCAGCTCCTCGGGGAGGCGTTGGGCCATCGTGACCTGTTGACGCTCGATATGGGAGGCACGAGCGCCGATGCCAGCCTGATCCAGGGCGGCGTGGCGAGCCGGGAAGGGTCCACGGTGGTCGGCGGCGTCCCGCTCGCGCTGCCGGCCGTGCTCATCGAAACGGTGAGCGCGGGCGGGGGCAGCATCGCCTGGGTGGACGATGCGGGGACGCTCAAAGTGGGCCCGCGGAGCGCCGGCGCCCAGCCGGGACCGGCGTGCTTCGGCCGCGGCGGCGTGCAACCGACGGTCACCGATGCGTGTCTGGCGCTCGGCTGGCTCGACCCCGATTGGGCGCTGGCCGATGCGGTGCAGCTCGACGCGGCCGCCGCCGAACAGGCGCTGCGACGACTGAGAAAGGCGCTCGGGATGGACGTGCGCGTCGTCGCGGCGGGCGTCGTCGCCGTGGCCACCGCCGTCATGGCCCGTGCCCTGAAGCGGGTGAGTGTCGCGCGCGGCGAGGATCCGCGCGGTCTCGCGCTCGTCCCGTTCGGCGGAGCGGGCCCGCTCTTCGGATGCGCGCTCGCAGACCTGCTGGGAATGCGGACCGTGATCGTGCCCCCTCACCCCGGCGTGCTCTCGGCGTTGGGACTCGCGGCGGCCGCGGAGCGACAGGAGATGGCCGCCTCCTTGCACCAGCGAGCCGCGGGGCTGCAGCGGGAATCCGTGCTCGCCGCGTATGCGGAGCTCGAGGCCCGCGCGGCCCGGGCGCTGCCCGGTGCGGTACTGCGTCGCCTGGCGGACTGCCGCTTCGCGGGGCAGGGCTACGAGATCACCGTGCCGTTGATGGAGGGCGAGCCCGACAGCATCGAAGCGGCGTTCCATGCCGCGCACCGGGCGCGCTACGGCCACCTCGGGGCTGCGGGAGCGGTCGAGATCGTCAACGTGCGCGTCGTAGCGGAGCGGGCAGGTGGCCGGCCCGTCTGGGGGCGTCGCGCGGGGATCGGCCGGCCGACTCCCGGGTCGCGGCGCATCGTGGTCGGAGGCAAGCCGATCCGGGCGCAGGTCTGGCCGTTGGGGGAGCTGCCCCCTCGGCTGCGAATTCCCGGGCCCGCGATCCTCGCGGGGCCCGACGCGACCGGCCTGGTCGAGCCAGGATGGCTCGGGACCGTACAGGAGTCCGGAGCCGTGCTGCTGGAGCGCACATGACGCTCGATCCCATCACGCGCGAGGTGATGGCGAACGCCTTCGCCGGCGTCGCTGAGGAGATGGGTCTGGTCCTGATCCACTCGGCGGTGTCCCCGAATATTCGGGAACGGCGGGATGCCTCGGCAGCGTTGTTCGATGCCGCGGGGGAGATGATCGCGCAGGCCGCCCATATTCCCGTCCATCTGGGAGCGCTGGCGGACGCGGTCGCGGCAGTGCGCGCCCAAGGACCGCAGCCGGGCGATCTCTACATCGCCAACGATCCATACACGGGCGGATCGCATCTGCCCGACCTCACGCTCGTCGCCGTGATCCGCACCGCGGAGGGCATCGGCGGCTACAGCGTGGTCCGGGCGCACCATTCGGACGTGGGCGGTGCGACCCCGGGCAGCATGCCGGCGGGGGCGCGTGAGCTGCTGGCCGAAGGGCTTGTGCTGCCGCCTGTGCTCTATACGCCGGAAGTCGAGCGGGTCCTGCTTGCCAACGTCCGAACACCGGACGAGCGTCGGGCGGATCTGGCGGCGCAGCGCGCCGCGGTGGAGCGCGGGGCGGAAGGGCTGTGGGCACTCGCGGCACGGCACGGCTGGACGTTCGTGCAGGAGGCCGCGCGCGAGCTGCAGAATGACGCCGAGGCGCGCACCCGGGCCGTGCTCGGCCGTCTGCCGCGTCTCACGGCGACGGCGACCGATTGGCTCGAGGGGGACGGCGTCACGGACGTCGACATCCCAATCCACGTCACGGTCGACATCAGGGAGGGCACCTTCCACGCGGATTTCACGGGCACGGCTCCGGCGGTCCCGGGCAACGTCAACTGCCCGCTGGCGGTGACCCGCGCCGCCGTGTTGTTCGTCGTACGGACGCTGCTCGGCGAGGATACGCCCATGAACGCCGGCGTCGCCCGGGCGGTCCGGGTGAGCGCTCCCGCGGGGTGCCTGGTCAATGCGCGGTGGCCGAGCGCCGTAGCGGCGGGGAACGTCGAAACGTCACAGCGCATCGTGGACGTGGTGTTCCGGGCGCTCGCCGCGGCGGGATTGCCCGTGCCGGCGCAGGGCCAGGGCACGATGAACAACATCACCCTGGGGGGACCGGGCTGGACCTACTACGAGACGCTGGGTGGCGGTCAGGGCGCCGGCCCGTCGGGCCCCGGTCCGTCCGCCGTACACGCCGGGATGTCGAACACGCGAAACACGCCGGTTGAAGTGCTGGAGCTGGAATACCCCGTGCGCGTCCGGTGCTACGCGTTGCGGCCGGGCAGTGGAGGTGCCGGCCGGTGGCGTGGCGGAGAAGGGGTCGTGCGGGAGATCGAGCTGCTCGCGCCGGCGGAGGCGAGCATCCTGAGCGAGCGGCGCCGGCACGGGCCGAGTGGGGCCGCCGGGGGCGCCGGCGGAGCGTGCGGGCGGAATCTGCTGAACGACGCGTTACTCCCAGCCAAGGCGAATCTGCGGCTCGAGGCCGGGGATGTGCTGCGTATCGAGACGCCGGGCGGTGGAGGATGGGGAGAGCCTTCGAATCCAAGGGGTGATTCATGAACTACACGCTGGTGGCGTTGCTCGGGCTCGTGGCGGGGGTGATATCGGGATTGTTCGGCGTGGGGGGAGCGATCGTCATCGTGCCGGGCCTCGTGCTGCTGGGCAAGCTCCCGCAGCACACGGCCAATGGCACGTCCCTCGCGGCGCTGCTGCTCCCGGTGGGGTTGCTCGGGTTTCTGCAGTATTACAAACGCGGCCAGGTGAACCTCCCGTATGCCGCGCTCATCGCCGTGGGGCTATTGCTCGGGGCATTGCTGGGCGCGAAGCTCGCGGGGTCGATGTCGGACGTGTGGCTCAAGCGGGCGTTCGGGGTCCTCCTGCTCTTCGTCGCGGGGAAGCTGCTGCTCTCGTGAGGCGTTGCCTCCGCAGGACCACCGAGGCAGCTTTCAGGTGACGTCACGGAGAATACATGACAAACGCGCAACAGGGTTCCGTCACCGCTTCTGAATTCTTCGCCGCCGTCCGGGCGGGCTCGATCGACCGGGTGCGGGAGCTCGTCACGCAGACCCCCGCGCTCGCCCACGCGCGCAGCGAGGGAGCTACGGCGCTGCACTTCGCGGCGATCGCCGGCGACCGTGCGATGGTGGATCTGCTCCTCACCGCCCGGGCCGACGTGAACGCCCGGGACGATACGTATCAGATGACGCCGATCGCCTGGGCCAACGAAGAAGGGCGCCGTGAGATGGTGCACCACCTCTACGATCGCGGCGCGGAAGTGGACCTGCACCAGGCTGCCGCCTACGGCCTCGTGGCCCACGTGAAGGACCTGGTCCGCAGCTCGCGACGTCAGGTGAACGCGGTGGTAGGCGGGTGGACGCCGCTGCAGCTCGCCACGATCTGGGGGCACCCCGAGGTCGTGGAGCTGCTCCTGTCGCGCGGCGCCGATCCGCTGGTGCGCGATCCCTACGGCCGGACCACCCTGGAGATCGCTCGGGCCCAGATCGCCACCAACGCCCAGAGCACGCCGATCGTGCGCGAGGAGCGCCGCCAAGAGATCGTCGAGGCGTGCGCGAGGATCGCGCAGCTGCTCGAGCAGCGAGGTTCGCGCTGACCTGACCACCCTTCACATCCACCGGACTGCCGCCGTCGAGCGCCTGCTGGCGCTCGCCGCGACCCTCGACCCGCCGTTCGCGCTCCTGGAAGACGGCCGCGGGACGGGCTTGACCCACCTTGTCTGGGGGGCTGCCCGCCGCTGGCGTCGCTCGCTCGGGGAGACGGGCGATCTCGCGCCACGGCCGATCGAGGGGATGCCCTGGTATGGCGTGTTGAGCTACGAGGCCGGCCTCCCGGAATGGGTGTCGCCGTCCCGCGCTGCGCTCCCACAACCGCTCGCCGACTGGTTCGTCCCCGCCAACCGGATCCTGTTGGCGAGCGACGGCCGCGCGCTCCGTCTGGATGGCCCGGAAGCCGAGGCGCGCTGGCGCGACGCTCCTGATTCCGGCCTTCCGGTGCCCCCGCCCCCGCTCCCCGAGGTCGCCGCACGCCCGTGGCGCTCGTTCGATGCGCCGGCATTCGAGTCGGCGGTGCGGCGCGCCCACGAGTACATCGCCGCCGGTGACATCTACCAGGTCAACCTCGCTGTGGCTGAGCAGTGGGAGTATCCGGGAACGGCGTGGGACGCCTACCGGCGTCTGCGCGAAGTCAATCCGTCACCCTGGATGGGGTTCGTGGATTTTGGCGACTGGCAGCTTGTCTGCGGCTCGCCCGAGCTGTTGATCGAAGTCACGGCAGGGACGGACGGGCGTCGTGCGCGCACGCGGCCGATTGCGGGCACGCGCAAGAAGACCGGAAACGTGGACGCCGACACGCGGATGCGCGAGGAGCTGCGGCTCGACGAGAAAGAGCGCGCCGAGCATCTGATGCTCGTCGATCTGGCGCGCAACGACCTCGGCCGGGTCTCGGCCTACGGCTCGGTGCAGGTCGCCGAGCTGGAAGTCGTCGAGGAGTACTCGCACGTCTTCCACCTCGTGTCCGAGGTGCGCGGCCGGCTGCGCCCGGAGGCGGGGGTGGCGGATGTGGTCGGGGGTGTGTTCCCCGGTGGGACGATCACCGGGTGCCCCAAGCTTCGCGCCATGGAGATCATCCGCGAGCTGGAGCCGGTGGGCCGAGGCGCCTACACCGGCGGTTTGGGGTGGATCGGGGTGGACGGGCTGCAGCTCAACATCGTCATCCGCAGCGCGGTGGTGTCCGGCGGCCGCGTGCTGATCCAGGCGGGTGCGGGGATCGTCGCCGACTCGATTCCGGAGCGGGAATGGCGGGAATCCCTGCGCAAGGCGGAAGCGGTGCGGCTCGCGTTCGGCGCCTCGCTCACCGGCGCATGAGCGCCGCGGTCTTCGAGACGATCCGGGTACGGGCGGGGCGAGCCCCGTTATTGCCGCGTCACGAGGCCCGGCTCGCCGCGGCGTGCGGCGCACTGGGGCTGCCACGGCCGGAGCCCTCGCTCGCCGACGCGGTGGCGGGTCAGGCCGGCATGTGGGACGGGGTGGTGCGGGTCGAAGTGAGCGCGACCGGAACTACGGTGGCCACGCGAGACCTGCCGTCCCTCCTTCCACTCGCCGTACGCGTCGCCTCCACGCCCCATGCGCCCTATCCCCACAAGGTCACCTCCCGGCCCGCCTTCGAAGCGGCGTTGGCGGAAGCGCGGGCCGCCGGGGGAGAGGCCGACGACGCCCTACTGATCACGCCGGGCGGGCTGGTCGCGGAAGGCGCGGTGTGGAATATCTTCTGGTGGGAGGCGGATGGTCCGGCGACGCCGCCGCTGTCCCTGGGCGTGCTCCCCGGGGTGGCGCGGGGCCGCGTCATGGAGCTCGTGCCGACGATGGAGCGCGAGCGCGCGCCCGGCGATCTCGTCGGACGAGGACTGTTCGCCACCAACGCGATTCGGGGAGTGGTGCCGATCGAGCGCCTGAACGGCGCTCCCGTGCCGCACGATTCGCGCACCACGCAGCTGGCCGATCGATTCTGGCCGGAATGACCGGCGGGTCGACCGAGAGGAGAGAGATCTCATGAAGTGGACGCCCGGAGGCACCAGTCAGAACGTCGAGGACCGTCGCGGGCAGACCGGCGGTGGCGGCGGCTTTGGGGGCGGTGGGATGCGGCTCGGCCTGGGCGGGGCGCTCGTACTGCTCGTCCTGAGTCTGATTTTCCGCCAGAACCTGTTCCGGCTCTTCGAGAACCCAGGGGGCGCCGTCTCGACCGGCGCGCCGCAGGCCTCCTCGCCTCAGGAGGACACGCTGGTGCAGTTCGTCTCGTTCGTGCTGGACAGCGTGCAGGCATCCTGGGCGCGGACGCTGCCGGCGATGGGGGTGCCGTACCAGGACGCCCATCTCGTGCTGTTCCGCGACTACAGCGAATCGGCGTGCGGCTCCGCGGAGACGGCCACGGGACCGTTCTATTGCCCGGGGGATCAGAAGGTGTACATCGACCTGGGCTTCTACCAGGAGCTGCGCGACCAGTTCGGCGCTTCCGGCGACTTCGCCCAGGCGTATGTGCTCGCCCACGAGATCGGGCACCACGTCCAGACGCTGATGGGAACGGAGGCGCGTGCGCGCCGGGGGCCGGACCAGTCGGTCCGGCTGGAGCTCCAGGCCGATTGTTACGCCGGCATCTGGGCGCACGTAGCCGACCAGGAGCACCTGCTCGACGCCGGTGACGTGGAGGAGGGCATCAACGCCGCCGCCGCGGTGGGAGACGACCGGCTGCAGCGGATGACGACGGGGTACGCCAATCCCGAAACCTTCACCCACGGCTCATCGGCGGAGCGGTCGGCCTGGTTCCGGCGCGGTTACACGACCGGCCGCGTCGACGCCTGTGATACGTTCAGCGGCCCGGTGGATATCGGGAACTAGCTAGTCCGGGGTCGCCTCGAGGTACACTTTCGCCTCGACGAACAGCTGGAACAGGTCCGCGTCCAGCTGCCCCGACTTCACGAGCTCGCGGTCCATGATATCGAGCGCCTTGGGGGCGGGGACCGCTTTCTTGTACGGACGGTCCTGGGCGGTCAGCGCGTCGTAGATATCGCTGATCGTCATCATCCGCGTCTGAATCTTGATCTCGGGGCCCGCGATCTTGCGCGGGTAACCCGTTCCATTCATCAGCTCGTGGTGCCCGTAGGCGATCACCGGGATCTCCTGGAGCTCCTTGGTCCAGGGGATCTCCTGCAGGAACTCCCAGGTCTGGGTGACGTGGCTCTCGATCTGCTCGCGCTCCGCGTCGTCCAGGCTGCCCTTGCGGATCGTGAGGTAGCGCATCTCCTGCTCGGTGAGCAGCGGCTTCTCCTCTCCGGAGAGGTCCTGGTAGGTGCGCCGGCCCAACTCGGCCAGGTCGGCGGCGCTTTCGGATGCGAGCAGGCTCGGCTCGTTCGCCTGCAGCACCACCGCCAGGAATCGATCGAGCTGTTGCAGCTCGCGGCGATGCTCCTCGTCCAACCGCGACACGAACGCCTCATAGCCGCTGGCGCCCTGCCGCTCCAGGAACTCGGCTCGCTGGCGCCAGAAATCCCGCTCCAGGGTGCGCTGCACGAAGGCGTGGCGCTGCCTGATCAGCTCCAGCTGGCCGGGATAGAGCTTCTTCGCTTTGGTCAGGACGTGTTCCCGCACGCCGACCTTGCCGAAGTCGTGGAGCAGCCCCGCGTACTTGATTTCGTTGATCTGCTCGCGGGTGAAGCGGATCTGGCGATAGGCGCCCTGGTCGGCCTGATCGACGACCTTGGCGAGGAGGACCGTGGAGTCCGCGACCCGCTTGCTGTGACCCTGGGTGACCGGATCGCGCTGCTCGATCGCCTGGACGGCCGCGTTGACGAACCCCTCGAACATCTTCTCGATCTGCTCGTACAGCCGGCTGTTCTCGATCGACACCGCCGCCTGGCCCGCGAGCGCCGTCACCAGCTCGACGGTGCGTTTGGAGTACGAGACGACCTCCCGCTCGACGTCGGCCATGGTGGAGAGCAGGGCATTGGGGTCGCGTTTGCGGTTGATCAACTGCAGCACGCCGATGACTTCCCCTTTGTGGTCCTTCATCGGGATGATGAGCATCGACCGCGAGCGGTAGCCGTGCCGCTCGTCGAAGGAGCGGTTGATGGTGTACTCGACGTCGGGCGGGAGCAGATACGCATCGTCGATCACCAGCGGCTCGCCGGTCACGGCCGCGTACCCCGCGAGGCTGGTGCGATCGAGGGGCATCGTGAACTGCACCAGCGGCACGTTCGGCAGGGTGAGATTTTGCGTCAGCCGGAACCGCAGTCCCTTCGCACCAAAGGCGTCGGTCTCGATCAGATAGAGGCTGCCGGCGTCCGATTGGGTGAGCCGCCGCGCCTGCGTCAGGATGTCATCGAGCAGCTTGTCCGGGTCGCGCTCGGTCATCAGCTTGGTGCCGATCCCCGTCAACTCGGCGACCTCGTGGCCGCGCAGCGACGCTTCGCGGCGGGCGCGGGAGGCTTCGGCGCGCGCCGCGGCTTCCCGGTAGGCCGCCCGGATGGCCACGAGCAGCTGCCGCACGCCGCCCGGGTAGTGCACGAACCCGCTCAGCAGTTCGGTCGGGAGGCACTCGG
>DATDED010000381.1:0-1782 GCA_036523455.1 Gemmatimonadales bacterium | reverse complement strand
CGGGTTCATCGATACGGCGATGACCCGCGCTCTGCCGCAGGAGGTCCGTGAGGGCGCGGTGGCCCGCACGCCGCTGGGCCGCGTGGGCACGCCCGAAGAGGTTGGGGCGCTCGTGCGATTCCTGTGCGGCGATGCCGCGGGATTCATCACGGGCGCGGTCGTGCCGATCGATGGCGGTCAACTGCTGGGAGGAGGACTCGAGCGATGACGGTCGCGGCCACGACGGAAACGGGGATCGGGCGGATCGAGCTGAACCATCCGCCGCTCAACATTCTGACCCGGGACGTGCTCCGGGGCATCCACGCCGAGCTGCGCCGGCTGGCGGACCAACCCGACCTGCGGGTGCTGCTGCTCACGGCCGCGGGCGAGCACTTCTCCGCGGGCGCGGACGTCGCCGAGCACCTGCCACCGCACCACCTGAGCATGATCCCGGATTTTCTCGAGGCCGTGGCCGCGCTCGACGCCTTCCCGCTCCCGGTGATCGCGGCCGTGCGCGGGAAGTGCCTCGGCGGCGGGTTCGAGCTGGTGCAGGCGGTGGATCTGATCGTGGCGGGCACCGGGGCGGGCTTCGGTCAACCGGAGATCGCTCTCGGGGTCTTCCCCCCGGTCGCCTGCGTGCTGCTTCCCGAGCGGGTGCCGCCCGCGGTCGCCGCGCGCCTCATCTACCATGGCGGTCCGATGTCCGCCGCGGAGGCGGAACGGTGGGGACTGGTCGCGCGCGTCGTGCCGGACGAGGACGTCGACCGGGCGGCGCTCGAGGAAGCGCGCGGCCTCGCCCGGCACAGCGCGGTCGCCTTGCGGGCGGCGAAGCACGCGCTGCGCGGCGGCGGTGCCCCCGCGCGTCATGCGGCGCTCCGGGCGGCGGGTCACATCTACCTGCACGAGCTGATGGACACACACGATGCGGTCGAAGGGCTGCGGGCGTTCACCGAGAAGCGCCGGCCAGTCTGGAGGCACGCATGACCGTGATGTTCCCCGAGTGGCGCGGCAAGCCGCTCGACGAGATCCTGTTTCAGTGCCGGGAGCTCGTGGAGGACACCGACTTCCCGACGGTGCGACGCTGGCGCGAGGGCGGCGGGAAGGTCGTCGGGCATTTCCAGGTCTACTTCCCCGAAGAGATCGCCCACGCCGCGGGGCTGCTGCCGTTCAAAGTGCGCGGCGCCCCGATCGAGCCGACGCAGGCCGACTCGCACTTCGGCTCCTATCTCTGCTCCATCATCAAGACATCGCTGGAGCTCGCGCTGTCGGGGCGCGTGCCACTGGAACTCTTCGTCACGCACCCGATCTGCGATGCCGCGCGCAATCTGGCGGGTGTGTGGGGCCGAAACGTCTCCTATCCCTGCCGGATTCTCTACCTGCCCCAGAACCCGAACTCGGGGTTCGCGGCGCGATACCTGCGCGACGAATACGACCGGATGCGCACGCTCTGCGCCGAAGTGGCGGGGCGCGACGTCTCCGATGAGGCGCTGCGCCGCTCGATCGATGTCTTCAACGAGAACCGGGCCCTGTTGCGGCGGCTGTACTCGCTGAAGCGGGAGCACCCGTGGCTGCTCCCGGTGGACGAGGCGTACGTCCTCATGGCGGTGGGCGGGCTCGTGCCGCGCGAGGAGCACAACGAGCTGCTGCGCACGGTGCTGCCGCTGCTCGAGGGCCGGTCGCTCCCGCGCCGCGACAAGGTCCGCGTGATCCTCGAAGGCGGATTCTGCGAGCAGCCGCCGCTCGATCTCTTGCGGGCCATCGCACGCTCCTGCTACGTCGTCGACGACGATCTCCTGGTCGGAT
>DATDED010000380.1:0-4754 GCA_036523455.1 Gemmatimonadales bacterium | reverse complement strand
CGATGGACTCCACATCCAGGTCATTGGTGGGCTCGTCGAGCGCCAGGAGGTTCGCCGGACGCAACGCGAGCAGCGCCAGCGCCACCCGAGCGCGCTCGCCGCCGGAAATGATCGAGGTGCTGCGCTGCACCTCGTCACCCGAAAACCCGAAGGCGCCGAGGTGATTCTGGATGTGGCCCCGCGTCCAGCGGCCCCGCACGTCCGCCACGCAATCGTAGATGGACCGGCCCTCGGGGACCTGCGCCAGGTCCTGCCTGAACCACTCCGCCACGACACCGGCACCCAGCCGCGCCTCTCCCGCCGCCTGGGCGCGCGCGCCGAGCAGGGTGGCGAGCAGCGTGGACTTGCCGGCCCCGTTCGGACCCACCAGCGCGATCACATCGCCGCGCCGGGCGACGGTCGAGAAGTCCCGCACCAGTGTCCGATCTCCGACCGTCACGCGTAGGCGATCCACGACCAGGACCTGGTCTCCGCCCCGCTCGGCGTCGGCAAAGCGCACGCTCATCGCCTCGCGCTCCCCCGGCGGCGCAGAGAGCCGCGGCAACCGGGCGAGCCGCGCACGGCGCCCCTTCGCCTGAGCGCTGTTTTGCCCCGCGATATTGCGCCGGATGTAGTCCTCCTCCCTGGCGATGAGCTTCCGCTGCTGCGCCACCTGGCGCTCGAGCGCCAGCTGCCGTTCGGCGCGCTGCGTCACGAAGGCGCTGTAACCGCCCCGGTACGCCGTCGTCGTACGCGCGGCGACGTGCAACACGTGATCCACGGCCTGGTCGAGGAACGCGCGATCGTGGCTGATGACGATCAGCGTCTCGCCGAACTCGCCGAGGTAACGCTTGAGCCAGTCGATGGTATCGAGGTCGAGGTGATTGGTGGGCTCGTCCAGCAGCACGAGGTCCACCGGCGCCGCCAGCTGGGCGGCGAGGCCCACCCGACCCTGTTCGCCGCCGCTGAGCGAGGCGAGCGGCCGGGTCCTGGCTTCCCCCGGGTCGAAGCCCAGTCCCTGGAGCACGGCGTCGACCCGCGCTTCGAGCTGGTAGCCGCCCGCATGGGCGAACCGCTCCTGATCGCGGCCGAAGCGCGTCAGGTCGGCCTCGGTCACCGCGTCACCCAGGTCGGCCAGGCGCTGCGCCTGGCGCGCGAGTTCGTGCTCCAGCTCCAGCAGGCCGCCGTAGCCCGACGCCGCGGCGTCCCAGATGGACACGGCCCCGCCGAAGGCCCGGTTCTGGTCGAGCAGCGCGATGCGCAGCCCCGGCTCGCGCGTGACCGTCCCCCGGGCCGGCGTCAGACTCCCATCGATCAACCGGAGCAGGGTCGTCTTGCCGGCGCCGTTCCGGCCCACGATGCCCCAGCGCTCGCCGGCCGCGACGCTGAAGGAGACATCGCGGAGCAGCGTCGTCACGCCGAATTCGACGGCGACGTCGGAGCAGGACAGCAGAGGCACGGAAGGAATATGGGGGACGCGGGTCAGTTCCCGCGCGCCGCGGCCAGCCCCGCCGCGCGACCCGTCGCCCAGGCCCACAGGAAGTTGTAGCCACCGATCGGGCCGAAAGCGTCGAGTGCTTCGCCGCACACATACAACCCGGGCACCTTCCGGCTCTCCATCGTCCGGGGGTCGATCTCCGCCAGGCTCACGCCCCCACCCGTCACTTCCGCCTTCGCATAGCCGCCGTGACCGGTCCACGGCAGCTCGCACCGCGTGAGTCCCTCCACCAGACGGACGCGATCCGCGCGCCGCAGCTGCGACAGCTTCGTCTCCGGATCGATGCCGGCCTGGTGGACCAGCAGATCCGCCAGCCGCGCGGGCATTTCGCCCCGCACCACGCCCACCACCCCGCGCGCGCCGTCGCCTCGCAATGCCCGCTCCCATCCCTCGGCGTCCAGCGCCGTCCACTGCGCGATGAGACGCGCCCCGCCGCTCGAGCGCACCAGCACGTGCGACACGTCCAGTACCGCCGGTCCGCTGTAGCCCCGGTGCGTGAACAGGAAGCCCCCGCGCGCCCGGGCGCTGCGCTCCGCGTCGCGCGCCACGAGCGACACGGTGAGCGACACGCCCGCCAGCGCCGCGAACGGCGCGGGTTCGGCGTTGACCGGCGTGAGCGCCGCGTAGGGCTCGTGGATGATATGCCCCAGCTCCGCGAGCAGCGCGAGGCCGCGCCCATCGCTGCCGGTCTTCGGAACCGAGAGCCCGCCGGTCGCCACGATGACCCGGTCCGCGTCCAGCGTCCGTGCATCCTTGCAGCCGATGCGCCACCGGTCGCCGGCGCGCGTCAGTCCCGAAACGGTGGTGGACGGCATCCACCGCGCGCCCCGGGCGACGGCGTGCGCCAGCAGTCCGTCGCGCACGTCGCGCGCCCGCTGGGAAGCCGGGAACAGCTTCGCCGACTCGACCTCTTCGACGAGCGGCTGCCCGAGAACCTGCTCGAAGAACGCGCGCTGCTCGTGCAACGGCCAGGAGCGCACGATGTTGCGCAGCGTGTGCGGCGAGGAGTCGGTGACGAACCGCGTCTCGTCGAGGTGGGCGGGGAGGATGTTGCAGCGGCCGCCGCCGCTGATCAGGATCTTGCGGCCGCCGTCGGGCGTGTGCTCGAGCAGCAGCGTCTCCGCACCACCGGCCGCCGCGAAGGCGGCGGCCATCATCCCCGCTGCACCACCGCCGATCACCGCCACGCGCGCCATCGCCGGAGAATAGCCCGCGGCTGCGTCGGTCACTATGGCGCATCGCACGCCGCTTCGGCCCGGTGCTGGCGCGTGCGCTCGTTGCGCCGCATCTTCGCCCCACCCACGACCGTTGGAGGCAGTATGCGTCTCGGCACGATCGCCCTGATGGGATGCGCGCTCGCGGCTCCGGCCCGGGCCCAACGACCCGCCGCTCCCCCCCAGCCAGCGGCTGCCGTGGCGGACCGCGACACGACGGCGAAGGCCGGCCCCATCCCGAAGGAAATGTCCTCGGTCACCGAGCACACGATCCGCATCGGCGGCCAGCTCGTGCCCTACCGCGCCACCGCGGCCACCATGCTCCTGACGAACGACAAGGACGAGCCCATCGGCAGCCTCTACTACACAGCCTACACGCGCAGCGACGCACGCGACCCCTCGCAGCGGCCCCTCGCCTTCGTGTACAACGGCGGACCGGGCTCGGCTTCGGCGTGGCTGCACATGGGCGCTTTCGGCCCGCGGCGCATCGTCACCACCGACGCGGCGCCTACGCCGCCCCCTCCCTACCAGATGGTGGACAACGCCAACAGCCTGATCGACGTCGCCGACCTGGTGTTCATCGACCCCATCGGCACCGGCTTCTCCAAGCCCGTCGGCAAGGGCACCGGGAAGGACTTCTGGGGCGTGGACGAGGATGCGCGCTCGCTCGCCCAGTTCGTGTCGCAGTACGTGAGCCGCAGCGGCCGCTGGTCCTCACCCAAGTACCTCATCGGTGAGAGCTACGGCACGACCCGCTCGGCGGTCCTCGTGAACCGGCTGCAGCGCGACGGCATGACGTTCAACGGCGTGGTGCTGATCTCGTCGGTGCTGGACTTCGAGACCCTGCTGTTCTCGCCCGGCCACGACCTGTCCTACGTCCTCTACCTGCCGAGCTACGCCGCGACGGCCGTCTACCACAAGGTGATCCCGGCGCCCGCCAATCTCGACGCGTTCCTCACCGAGGTGCGCCGCTACGCGATGGGGGACTACGCCGACGCGCTCGCCGCGGGCGCGACCTTGCCCGCGGACCGCAAGGCCGCGATCGCCAAGCAGGTGGCGGCCTACACCGGGCTCTCCGAGGACTACCTGATGAAAGCGGACCTGCGGGTAAACCTGCGGCAGTTCATGGCCGAGCTGCAGCGCAGCCGGGGCCTCGTCACCGGACGGCTCGATTCGCGCTTCACGGGGCCCCTGCCCGACCTGCTGAGCGAGACCGCCCCGGGCGATCCGCAGTCGTCGGCCGTGAGCGGCGCCTTTACCGCGGCGACCAACGCCTACCTGCGCGGCGAACTCAAGTTCGACACCCAGGATCGCTACCTGATGGGCGGTGGAGTCCAATGGAACTGGACCCGCGACGGACAACGCGGCTGGGCCAGCACGACCTACGTCGGGTCGGACCTGACGCAGGCGCTCGTCGCGAACCCGCACCTGCGCATCGAGATCGAGAACGGGTACTACGATCTCGCGACGCCGTTCGTCGCCACCGAGTACACCGTGAGCCACCTCGAGGGCCTGGGGCCAGACCTGCGTGACAATATCTCGCTGAAATACTACGACGCCGGCCACATGATGTACCTCCACGAGCCGGAGCTCGCGAAGCTGAAGCAGAACATCGCGCGCTTCATCACCGGGGTCGGGCCGGCGGCGACGACGGCCGGCGGGGGATCCAACTGACATGAAGGTCGGCCTGGTCGGCTTCGCGGGTTCGGGCAAGACGACGGTGTTCAACACGATGACCGGTCTCGCCGTGCCCACCGGGTTCGGCGGCGAGGTGCGCCTCGGCACCGTGAAAGTGCCGGACGAGCGCATCGACACGCTGAGCGGGAT
The DNA here is from genome assembly GCA_036523455.1 of Gemmatimonadales bacterium. Lineage (GTDB taxonomy): Bacteria > Gemmatimonadota > Gemmatimonadetes > Gemmatimonadales > GWC2-71-9 > DASTHG01. The sequence goes on along the minus strand of DATDED010000380.1, from coordinate 236 downwards.
CTTCAAGCCAAAGAAGACGACGTACGCGGAGATCGTCTTCTGCGACGTCCCCGGAGAGCACGGCGCCGAGCGCAAGGGTCTCTCGCGCAAGGCGCTGCAGCAGATTCGCGACCAGGAGGTCCTGTGCCTGGTGCTGCGCGCCTTCCCCAACCCCGCGCTGGAGGGGGAGCCCGATCCCGCGGGCGACCTGGAGGCGTTCCACACCGAATGCCTGCTGGCCGACCTCGATCTCGTGA
>DATDED010000379.1:0-7216 GCA_036523455.1 Gemmatimonadales bacterium | reverse complement strand
ATGATCTACAACCGCTGCGTCGGCACGCGGTACTGCTCCAACAACTGTCCGTTCAAGGTCCGTGTGTTCAACTGGTACAACTATGCGGAAGCGGGCGGCATGCACGACGCGTTCCCCGCGCCGCTGACCTGGCAGCTCAATCCCGACGTCACGGTGCGCGAGAAGGGCGTGATGGAGAAATGCACCTTCTGTGTCCAGCGCATCCGCGGCGCCCAGAACGCGGCCCGGATGGAAGATCGAACGGTGCGTGACGGCGACATCGTGCCGGCATGCGCGCAGACCTGCCCTTCGGAGGCGATCGTATTCGGCGACTTGAATGACCCCCGCTCGCGCGTCGCGCAGCTGGCTGAGGATCCGCGCGGCTACCACGTGCTGGCGCGACTCAACACGAAGCCCGGCGTCACGTACCTCGCGCCGGTGCGAGCCGTCGCGGCAAAGGAGTCGTAAGGATGGCCGATAGCGGCGCTCCCGCCTCCCGCGTGACCTACGATTACGTCACGCGCACCATCGCGCGCACGCTGGGCAATCCGGGGAAGGGCTACTACGTGCTGCTCGCTGCGGCGGTATCGCTGCTGGCGGTCGGCATCGTCTGCCTGCTCTTCCTGCTCCGCTACGGATTGGGGCTCGCGGGCTACTCCCACCCGGTGTACTGGGCGGTCTTCATCACGTGCTTCGTGTTCTGGGTCGGCATCGCGCACTCGGGCACCCTGATCTCGGCGATCCTGTACCTGTTCCGGTCCGGCTGGCGCACCGCGGTGTACCGCACCGCCGAGGCGATGACGGTGTTCGCCGTGATGACGGCGGGCCTCTTTCCGCTCATCCATATCGGGCGGCAGTGGTACTTCTACTGGCTGATTCCGTATCCGAATGAGCGGGGGCTCTGGCCCAACTTCAAGTCGCCGCTCATCTGGGACGAGTTTGCGATCGGGACGTACTTCACGGTCTCCACCGTGTTCCTGATCATGGGCCTGATCCCCGACATCGCCGCGGTCCGCGACGTGGCGACCGGCTGGCGCAAGAAGCTGTACGCGATCACGGGACTGGGGTGGCGCGGCACCAACGAGGAGTGGCGGCACTTCACCCGGGCGTACCTGTACCTCGCGGCCCTCGCGACGCCGCTCGTGCTGTCGGTGCACAGCGTGGTGTCGTGGGACTTCGCGATGTCGATCGTCCCCGGCTGGCACGCGACGCTGTTCGCGCCCTACTTCGTGGCCGGGGCCATCTACTCGGGCGTGGCGATGGTCATCACGCTGCTCGTGCCGATCCGTCGCCTGTTCCACCTCGAGGAAATCATCACGGTGCACCACTTCGAGAACCTGGCGAAGCTGTGCCTGTTCACCGGCCTGATCGTCAGTTTCTCCTATTGCACCGAGAACTTCGTCGCCTGGTTCGGCGGGAATCCCGACGAGCGGGCCGGCTTCTGGTTCCGCGCCTTCGGCTCGTTCTGGTGGGCCAGCTGGACCATGAACATCTGCAACGGCCTGCTGCCGTGGCTGCTGTGGTTCAAGAAGGTCCGCACCAACATCACCGGACTGTTCGTCATCTCGATCTTCGTGAACATCGGGATGTGGTTCGAGCGCTTCGTGATCATCGTCGTGTCGCTCGCCGGCGAGCCCTACTCGCGCTGGACCAACGGCGGCTACAACCCGACCTGGGCCGACTGGGGCATCATGGCCGGGAGCTTCGGCTGGTTCTTCATGTGGTTCCTCCTGTTCGTGAAGAACTTCCCGGCGGTATCGATCTCCGAGGTGAAGGAAGTGCTGGTGCCGCCGAAGCTCGCCAAGGGGAAGGTGGCCCGATGATGCCCAGGGTGCTGAGGGACATCTTCCATCCTCCGCAGACGCCGGGCGTGCTGGCGGTCTTCGGACACCTCGATGCCACGGTCGACGCGATCGGGCAGCTGAAGGCGGGCGGCCACGGCGACGAGCTCACCGTGTACTCGCCGATTCCGCGCCACGAGCTCGAAGCGGTGCTGGATCAACCCACCAGCCCGGTCCGCATGTGGACGCTCATCGGCGGCATGACCGGCTGCGGGATCGGCGCCTGGCTGACGCTGTATATGTCCTACGACTGGCCCGTCGTGGTGGGCGGCAAGCCCGTCGGCTCGATCCTCCCCTACGTCATCATCATGTTCGAGATGACCGTCCTGTTCGGCGCCCTCACGACGATTCTGGGGCTCATCCTGAACGCGCTGCTCGCGTCCCGGCATCAGGGGGCCATCGCCTACGACGCGCGGTTCACCAACGACAAGTTCGGCATCTTCGTCCGCTGCGCGCCCGACCAGGCCGCCTCGCTGGAGGGCCTGCTGAAGGGCGCCGGGGCCGAGGAGGTCCGCCGTGCATAGGCGGCTCGTCCTCGTTGGCGTCGCGCTGCTGCTGACGGCGTGCGATCCGGACAACGTGGTGCATCATGTAGGCTGGTTCGCCACCATGCGCCACCAGCGCAGCATCCGGCCCTACACCATGCCCCGCGGCACCGTCCCCGGAACGGTTCCCGTGACCGGCCTCGAGCCCGACTCGGTCGGGCTCGCGGTCGCGGACCGGCTGACCAACCCCCGCACGCGCACGGCGGAGTCCCTCAACCGCGGCAAGTGGGTGTACGAGACCTACTGCCTCGTCTGTCACGGCGACGCGGGGCGGGGTGACGGGCCGATTTCGGCGTTGGCGGGCGGCCCCTTCTTCGGCATCCGCTCGCTCGTCACCGACACCGTGGCCCGGCGCACCGACGGGTACCTGTACGGCGTGCTGGTCCATGCCCCCAGCATGGGGCGCGGCCTGATGCCGGTGTACGGCGACAAGATCCACGGCGCCGACCGCTGGGACGTCGTCAACTACGTGCGGTCCCTGCAGCAGCAGGCCCGTCTGGGAGGCCGCCTGTGAGCGCCGCCACCAACGCCGTGCGCACCGAGCTGGCGCAGAAGGCCCGCGCGTTTCCCGTGGGGTCGTTCCGCGCGATCGGTCTGGCCGCGACCGCGGTCGGACTGGTGCTGCTGCTCCTGAGTCTGCGGGGTCACGCCGACCGGGTCTGGGCCGCCTACCACGTCAATTTCATCTTCTGGCTCGGCCTCGCCGAGGGCGGCGTCATCGTCGCGGCGTCGCAGAAGCTCGCCAAGGGGCACTGGTCGGGGCTCGTGATCCGGTTCGCGGAGGCCTCAGTCGCCTTTCTGCCCGTCGCCGTCCTGCTGTTCGCCGCCTCCTGGTTCGGGCGCGGCTACATCTATCCCTGGGTCTCCGCGCCCCGCACCGACCTCGGCTGGTGGCTGCAGCCGATGTGGTTCTACGTCCGGGACAGCGTCGTGCTCGTCCTCATGGCCTGGCTGTCGTGGCGGTTCGTGCGCTCCGATCTGGCCCCCGACGTGGCCGAGCTCGCCGGCGGCGCGCCGGTGGACCCGTCCCCGGAAGCGCGTGGCCTGATCACGCGTGACGCCGCCCTGGCGGCCCTCGCCTTCGCGTTCGGCCTGAGCCTCATCGCGTTCGATACCGTCATGTCGCTCGCGCACCGCTGGGTGAGCAACCTGTATGGCGCGTTCTATTTCATGGGGAGCTTTCTGGCCGCCCTCATGTGGCTCGCGATCCTGAGCGTCCGGATGCGCCGGCGGATGAACCTGGGTGACCTCTACTCCCGCCGGCAGCAGCACGACCTGGCCAAACTGTGCTTCGGCTTCACCGTGTTCTGGGCCTACCTCATGTTCGCCCAGTTCCTGGTGATCTGGTACGGCAACCTCCCCGAAGAGACGTACTTCATCTTCCACCGGCTGTGGGGCGCCTGGCGGCCCGTCGGCGTCGCCGTGTTCCTCATGGTCTTCCTGATCCCGTTCATCGGCCTGCTCGGCGTGCGGCCCAAGCGGTCCTCCGCGTGGCTGATCGGCTTCGCCCTGGTGAGCATCGCCGGCATCTGGCTGGAACGGTTCTTCGAGATCATCCCGTCGCTGAACGGCGGTGCTCCCCCCGCGTTCGGGCTGCCGGAGCTCGGCGCCCTGGCCTTCTTCGGCGGCCTGTACGTCCTGTCGTACAGCTGGTTCGCCGCACGCTACCCGATGATCTCCCCCCGTCTGGCGGCGGACACCCTGGCCCGGGAGCACGGCCACTAGTCGCGGCCGCGGCGCCCGGCGCGGAACCCCCGGGGCGGTGTAGAATTCCGGGACCCAGGGACTCCCGCGGAGGCATGCCCCTCATGTCAGCTCGGTTCCTCACCTTTGCCGCGATCGCGGCGGTAATCGTCATCGGGTGGTCCTGCGGCAACCCCAGCGGCCAGGGCAACGGCTGCGCGTCCACGGGCGCCAATGTGATCATCAACGCCCAGGACAATCTGACGTTCGACAAGCCTAGCCTGACCATTACCCGCGGCCAGCGGGTGTGCTGGCAGAACCCCGGCTCCGTCACCCACACCGTGACGGCGACGAGCGCGCTCCCAGCCGATTCGGCATGGACGTCCACCACCTTCGACCAGACGCTGCGCCCCGACGGCGTCGCCATCCACACCTTCAGCACAGCCGGACAGTATCTGTACCATTGCGCCTTCCATGCGGGGATGACGGGGACCATCAACGTACCCTGACACATCGGGGAAGAACCCCGGCCGCGTACCGAGGGTATGACGGTCCGCACTTTGGCGGCCGTAAAACCTTCACGAAGGATGTGTCATGCGTACGCGTTGGCTGGCGTTTGTCGCGATTCTGGCAGCTGCTGCCTGCAGTAATAGTCCGACGTACGGAGGAGGCGGGGGCGGGGGCTGCACGCCGACGGCCACGCAGGTCTGCATGAATGGCTCGGCTTTCGGTCCGGCGAATCTCACGATCACCCACGGCACGGCGGTCACCTGGAAGAACGGCGACGGTATCGTCCACACCGTCACCAGTGCCACCGGCTCGGGCGATGTCTACGACAGCCCAAACATCGGCGGGGGCGGGACCTTCACCCACACGTTCAACACCATCGGGACGTACAACTACTACTGCAAGATCCATGGGGCGAACGGCACTCCGCCCACGGGGATGCACGGTACGATCACGGTGAACTGAAGACGGATCTCGGTGTCGCGGCTCCCGGGGCGGATTCCGCTCCGGGAGCTTATTTTTCCGTATGAGCGAATCACAGGAGACGCTGGAGGCCTTCCGGCACTTCCGGGAGAAGATGAACGCGGCCATTCTCGAGGCGGGGAACGTCAATGTCAACCGCTTCTTCGCCCTCGACACCCGCACCTACGAGCCGGGCGCCCTGCCCACGAAGACCAAGGAGCTGCTGGGGCTCGTCGCCTCGATGGTGCTCCGCTGTGACGACTGCATCACTTACCACCTGGTCCGCTGTCGCGAGGAAGGCGTCACCGATCCCGAGCTCTACGACGCGTTCGCCGTGGCGCTCGTCGTGGGCGGGTCCATCGTGATCCCTCATCTGCGGCGCGCGGTGGCGCGGCTCGCGGAGCTGCCCGCGCTGTGAGCATCTGGCGTGCGGCCGCCGAGCTCGCACGCGCGGGGGGCGGCGGCGCCCTGGCCACGGTTGCGCGCACGGCGGGATCGACGCCGGTTCCCGTCGGGACCAAGATGCTCGTCGGCGCCTCCGGACGCCTCGAGGGGTCGGTGGGCGGCGGGTGCGTCGAAGCCGACGTGATCGACGCCGTCGCGGAGGCGCGGGCGCGCGGTCCCGTCATCCGGACCCATCATCTCAACGCCGATCTGGCGGGTGATCTGGGGCTGTCGTGCGGGGGCACCGTGCACATCGTCGTCGAGCCGCTCGTCTCCGACGCGGGCTACGTGGCGGCCCTCGAAGCGGCGGCGGCGGCGGAGACGGGGACCCTCACGACGGGACTCGACTGGTCCGCCGGGCCGGTGAAGCGATTCGCAGCGGAACCGGTGGGGCCGCATCAGGCCCCGGCCGAGCTTTCGCCGGACGGTCTCAATCTCATCGAGCGGCTGCAGCGGCCGCCCCGGGTCATCGTCTTCGGCGCGGGACATGTGGGGCGGGCGGTGGCCCTCGCCGCGAGCGCCGCCGGGTTCCGGGTCGTGATCGTGGACGATCGGCGCGAGTTCGCGGACCCGGCACGCTTTCCTCCGGACGTCTCGGTCCGCGCCGCGACGGTCGCCGATGCCCTCAGCGCCGCGCCGATCGCAACCGATGACGCGATCGTGATCGCCACCAGAGGGCATCGGCACGATGCCATCATTCTCGAGCAGGTGGCGTCGTCCGCGGCGGGCTACGTGGGCCTGCTGGGGAGCCGGCGCAAGCAGGCCGTCGTGACGAAGGCGCTCGAGCAGGCGGGGGTACCCCGCGCGGCGCTGCAACGCGTGCGCGTGCCGGTGGGGCTGCCGATCGGGGCGGTGACGCCGGAGGAGATCGCGGTCAGCATCGTGGCCGAGCTGATCGCGTGGCGGCGCGCGGCTACCTGATCAGACCGAGCAGCGCGCTCAGCGAATCCGCCGAGAGCGATCCCGCGATCTCGACCCGGAGCGAGCGGATGTAGCGCGCCAGGCGCTCGCTCGCCTGGCGTTCGTTGGCCTTGCCGGCGGCCTGGCCCTGGGCGAGCCGCGGGGCGGGCGCCGCGAACCCCGCCACATCGCTGCGGCGCTCGAACAGCAGCACGAGGCCGGTGTCCACCATCTGCTCGACGACGATCTCGGTGCGGGCGGCCGGATTGCTCCGCAGCGCCCGGACGGCGTACCCCGGAATCACCGCGGGATCCTCACCCAACAGATCCCGTGCCCGCTGCGGCTCGATCACGGGCCAGGTCGTGGACATCCGGTGGATCGCCGACTCGTCGTAGAGCCGGCGCCCATCGACCAGCACGATCGGCGCGGGCGCCGCCGGGACCGGGGCGACGGCAGTGCGCAGGTCCGGCCGCGCGGTTTCGGCCTCCAGCCGCGACACGGCGCCGGCCGCCGCGACGGCCGCCGCGACGGCCGGCGTCGATTCAGGGTGCTTCGCCCGCGGCATCTCCTGGACGGTCCCGGTCGCGACCGCATCGGCCGCGGGAGCGGAGCCGCGCACCCGCACCGCGTCGGTGGGCTGGTCGCGCCGCGGTTCGACACGGCCGCTCGGTGCCGAGGGGGCCTGCGCCGGCGGCTCGGCAGAGGCCGCGGGTAGCGGAGTCTCGGCGGTGACCTTCTGCTGCAGCTGGTCCCGCTCCGAGGTCCGGAACCTCCCGCGTGAGTACCATCCGATTCCCACGGCGAGCGCGAGCGTCGCCGCCCACGCCAGGGGCAGGCGATAGCCGCCGCCCCCAC
>DATDED010000378.1:0-3961 GCA_036523455.1 Gemmatimonadales bacterium | reverse complement strand
AGATTCAAACCGTGGCCGAAGGCGTGGACGGCGTGCGTGGCGCCTACGACATTCGTTCCCGCGGCGGCGGACAGGCGCGGTACGCGGAGCTGACGATCTCGGTAGACCCCACGACCAACGTCGCGGACGCGCACGCGATCGCCGACGAGGTGGAACACCGGTTGAAGCGCGATTTGCGGCTCGGCGCGGTCACGGTGCACGTCGAGCCATGCTGAGCGCCCTCGAGCGGGGGCCGCGCGCCCGCCGGATCCCTCGTCCGGCCCGGTCGCTCCGCCAGGAGTACGAGGAGTTTCTGTTCCAGCGCATCGAGGAGTACAAGAACGCCCTATCCCGGGCCGAGCTCCTCGAGATCGGCGACGAGGCGGTGCGGGAGCTCGACGTCGCCGCGGCCGATCAGTACCTGCTCACCGAGGTGCTGCTGCTCGAGCACGTCGACCGCATCATCGCCCGGCGGCTGCGGCTCCCGAGTTTCCAGCGCTGGTCCCGCACCCATCGCGCCCTGCGCGCCGCGCAGCGCGAGCCGACGCACTGGGAAATCGAGGCCACGAGCCCCCTGGTCCCCTGGGCGCGCCGGCTCGAGCCGGGCGACGCGGCGGTCGTCATCGGCGCCGCCGCCCTGTCGGCCGCGCTGTTCATGGCCGCCCACGACGTCGAGGTGCTGCTCCTCGATCAGGACCTCTCGGCGGTGGAGGGGGCCGAAGCGCGCGCGGTCACCGAGCAGCTGGCCGGCCGCTTCCACGCGCTCGTCGTCCGGTTCGGCAGCTGGATGCCCGACGTACCGGTGAGCGTCGCCGTGCTGCACCCGAGCACGCTGGCGGACCTCGACCCCGAGCCGCGCCTGCGGCTCATCGAGGACCTGCAGGTGCGGACGTCTCCCGGGGGAGTGCACATCGTGCTGCCGCCGCGCATGCGCGGCCTCGCCACGGATCACCTGCTGCCGCTCTACGCCGCCTGGGAGGTCGAGCGGCGACCCCGCGGTCGGCGCGGCGGGTTTGCCGCCGCCAAGCCGGCGGGTCAATCCGACACGCAAGCGAACGTGTCAGAGTAACGAATCCCCGTTTCGGTCAAATCCGTAAGTCTTTGCAGAAAAACATGTTACTAGCTCACGACGAATGGCCCCGCGTTTGCCTTACCTCGGTACCGACGCACAACCTGCATCGGGGCCACATGACGAGTCTGCCACTCATTCTCGACGACGAACCACTCGGCATCATTTTGCGCGCCGGCCAGCGGCGAATTCGCCCGGCCCGGATCTGGGCCTACTGCTGGTGCGCTGACGATACGGATTCGGGCGACCACGTCCACCAGCTGCTGCCGGTCGATCCGCACCCCGCGGGGGTCTAGGCGGGTCGCAACCACAGGACGATGTCGTGCGGGGCCGGTCAACAGACCGGCCCCGTCGTATTTCCGGAACGAACCGCTCGGCACGGTCCCGCCTACGGGGTGGCGACCTCCAACTCACCCTCGGCATGGAATTCGTCCGCCCCACACAGCGACGCGCGAACGGTGTAACGCCCCGGCCACGCCGCCGTGGAGTCGGGAAGGGCCACGATGTGGCGGAAGATCGTCCCCATCCGCAGCACGATGAGCGTCTGCGCACCGAGCACCCGCCAGCCGGTCTCCTTTCCTCTTCCACCGTACTCCGGCTTCACCGACACGCAGACGACCTCGTTGGTCGGAAACGAGAACTGCAGCGGCGTTTGCGAATGGTTCACGATCGAGAACAGGACGGTGGGCGTCGTGCCCGTGGCCGCGCCGGCTGAATCGCGCCAGATCACGCGTCGCGGTACGACGGAAAGGAAGACGCTGGCGTGCTGGGACATGCTGAGGTCCACCGCGCGCTCGACGGTGCCCTCCGGGCGTACCTCCCGCAGCCGCGCTGCGCCCATCACGGCGCGGAGCACGCCGCGATCGTCCCGCCCGAGGGTGACCCGTCCCCGTGCCTCGACGAACCGGTCGGCATAGCGCTCTCCGTCGCGGCGGCCGCCGGCCAGCTCCAACGCGTTGGTGCGCAACGGGCCCACCCGGATCGGCGTGGGCAGAAAGACGATCCAGACGCCCGCGGAGTCCGGCCCATCGGTGCGCGGTTGAACGATCCCGCGCACCGAGAGCACCGTATCCAGCGTCGCGGCGTCCTGCCCGGGCGCGGAGACCGCCGCGGCTACCACCAATGCCGCCAGCAGCCCTCCAGACAAGCATCTCACCGTCGACTCCCGACTTGTAAGGGATGAAAGGGTCAATGATTGCGCGCGTGCACGGTGCCGGCAAGATCGCCCTCGCTTGCCCCCCCCGGAGACACCCCGTAGTCTACAGAATCATGCTGTCGATCACGATCAACGGACGCCGGTTGTCCGCCGCCCCCGAACAGACGATTCTTGACGCCGCCCGTGCGGCCGGGATCGATATCCCCACGCTGTGCTGGTATCCGACGCTCCCGATCGTCGGCAACTGCCGCATCTGTCTCGTCTCGGTGGAAGGCCAACCCAAGCTGCTCCCGGCCTGCGCCACCAAAGTGGCCGAGGGCATGGTCGTCACCACCGAATCGCACGCCGCCGTGGAGAACCGCAAGGGCGTCCTGCGCTTCCTGCTGGAGCGCTACCCCGGCGACCGCCTGCTCGACGGGGGGCGGGCCGATCCGCGCAACGAGTTCGAGCAGTACGTCGTCCGCTACGGCGTCACCCCGTCCCCTGCCGCTGGCCGGGATCTGCCGCTGCGCTCGGGTGACGAGCGACCCGGCGATCCGATGATTCAGCACGACATGACGACCTGCATCCTGTGCACGCGCTGCGTCCGGGCGTGCGAGGACCTCCAGGTTGTGGGCGTGCTCGACGTCGCCGAACGGGGCGGCCACGCCGCGATCATCGTCGGCGCGGACGGTGATCCCGACCGGGCCGGTTGCACGTGGTGCGGCGAATGCGTGCGGGTATGCCCCACCGGCGCGATCTTCGAGGTCATGCCCCGGGAGCGGTTCCGGCCCGAGCAGATCCGCCGGCCGGAGACGGTCGTCCGTTCCGTGTGTCCGTATTGCGGCGTCGGCTGCCAGCTGGACCTGCACACCGCCGACGGCAAGATCGTCCGCGTCACCTCCCCCGACATCGAGCTCGACACGCCCAACCAGGGCAGCACCTGCGTGAAGGGCCGCTTCGGGTACGACTTCCCGCAGCACCGCGACCGGCTCACCCGGCCGCTGATCCGCCGCGGATGGGAGCGCGGTCCGGGCGGCCGCTGGGTATATCGCGGCGCTGGGGGGGCCGAGCGGCGCGCCGGTCCGTGGCGCACCATCGAGGGTGAGGGCCAGCAGTCCAAGCCCGGCACGCCTCCGCGCATGACGGGGAAGTCGGTGCGCGAGCTGCCGCTGCTGGAACGGCTGGACATGGACATCCGCGACCGCGTGGCGACTCCCGCCTCCTGGTACGAGCCGTTCCGCGAAGCCAGCTGGGAAGAGGCGTTGGAGCTCGCCGCGCAGGAGCTGGGACGCATCAAGCGCGAGCGTGGCCCCGATGCCCTCGCTTGCTTCTCCTCGGCCAAGTGCTCCAACGAGGAGAATTACCTGCTCATGCGGCTGTTCCGCGGCGCGATCGGCACGAACAACGTGGATCATTGCACGCGCCTGTGCCACTCGACGTCCGTGGCGGCCATGCAACGGGCGCTCAACACCTCGGCGGCCTCGGGGTCCATGCGCGAGGTGGAGCACGAGTGCGACGTGATCTTCATCGCAGGCGCGAACACCACGGAGACCCACCCGGTGTTCGGGGCCGCCATCAAGCGCGCCCACGAGCGGGGCGCCACCCTGATCGTCGCGGACCCGCGGCGTACCGAGCTCGCCGGTCGCGCCGACGTCCACCTCCAGATGCTTCCGGGGACCGACGTCGCCCTGTTTTCGGCGATGTTGAATCACATCCTCGCGGCGGGACTCGAGAATCGAGAGTTCATCGCCGCCCGGATGCGGGAATTCGGGAGC
>DATDED010000377.1:0-4651 GCA_036523455.1 Gemmatimonadales bacterium | reverse complement strand
ACCCGGTGCAATTCAGCGCCGACGCCGCCGCCGTCAGCCGCATGGACCGGCCGGCCCCGCCGCTGGGTCTCGTGGATCAACGCGGCAGCACCGTGACGCTCGCCGCGCTGCGCGGGCGGCCAGCGCTCGTCACGTTCGCCTACGCTCACTGCACAACCGTGTGCCCGCTCATCGTGCAGAACGTCGTGCGGGCGCGAAACCAGCTCGCCAGCCGGGGAGCGGGACCGCAAGTGGTCGTGATCACACTAGACCCCTGGCGCGATACGCCGTCCCGTCTTCCCGACATGGCACGGCAATGGGGATTGCCGGACGACGCTTACGTGCTGAGCGGACCCGTGCAGGATGTCGAGGCCGCTCTGCGCCGCTGGGAGGTCCCCAGCACCCGCAACAGCCAGAACGGCGAGATCACACACCCGAACCTGGTGTACGTGCTCGATGGGTCCGGCAAGATCGCCTTCGTCGCAAACGGCAATGCCGATGTCCTGGCCCAGCTGGTAGGTCGCCTGTGAGGCTTGCTGACGGCTGATGGCTGACGGCTGATGGCTGATGGCCGATAGCCGATAGCCGATAGCTGATAGCCGCCGCTACATCGGCGAAATCCCCGACGCCCGTGTCCGGGCCCACACGTTCAACGCCATCGTGGCGGCTGCCAGCACCTCCATCGCGCGCCCGATGACGGCCAGCGTCACCGGTCCGTGGAGCACGGCGACGCTCACGGCCCAGATCCCGCCGTTGAGCAGGGCGAGCGCGAGCCAGGCAAGCCCTTCACGCCCACGGGCCGCTCGCGTCATGCCGAAGCGCGGGAAGATCCAGTAGGCGACCCCCATCACGAGCTGCACGAACCAGCCCACCAGCAGCAGCTCGACATGCACCGGGAGCCAGCGCCACACGCCGAGCGGCAGCGAGAGTCCTTTGGCTGCGAGCAGCAGCGCGCCGAGCGTGAACCCCGAGAGCAGGTAGGCGAGTGCCGCGCGGATGAACCAGACCGAGGCCCCGGGCATCCTCCTAGCGCCCCTTTACGCGTGGCCAGGTGTTCACGACGAATGCGAGCGCGCCGAGCCACTGCAGCGCGGCCGAGACCACGAGCGTCCACCCCGCCACGGCCGACGGATGCGTCGTCTGCACCGGCTCCGCCGCGATCCGCAGCAGCAGCCCCAGATTGAGCAGCACGAAACTCGCCACCGCGAGGCCGTCCATGCCACGCGGTTGCTCGGCGGAATACTTGGGGAACATCCAGTAGGCGACCCCGAAGATCATCCCGGTGACCCACCCGACGACGAGCAGGTGGATGATGATGGGCGTGAGCCAGAACGGACCCCCCGCCGCCTGCCAGACGCTGCCGCCCAGGGCGACGACGAAGTACACCAGGGAGAACTTGACGAACCAGCGCGTGATCGGCGGCATGGGCTATTCGACGACCGCGTCGGCTTCGATCTCGACCAGCATCGCGGGGTCCACGAGTCCGCTCACTTGCACCATCGTCGCCGCCGGGCGAATCGCGCTGAAGACTTCTCCGTGGGCCCTCCCCACCTCCTGCCACCGCGAGATGTCGGTCACATACATGCGGGTGCGGACCACGTCCCGCAGCGATGCCCCCGCGCGAGCGAGTGCCCGTTCGATGTTCCGCAATGCCTGCCTCGCCTGGAGATACGGGTCGCCGATACCGACCAGCGCCCCCTGCTCGTCGGTGGCCGTGGTCCCCGCCACGTGGATGATGTTGCCGACGCGCACGGCCCGTGAGTAACCAACGACGGGCTCATAGGGGGAGTTGCCGGAGATGTTGAGACGCTGGACCATGGAACCTCGGGGAAGGAGGCTGTCGGCTATCGGCTATCAGGCCGAAGAACGTGCCGCAGAGCACCCTCGACCTCGGGAAAGCGAAACTGAAATCCGGCCGCGAGCAATCGCGCCGGCACGAGCCGCGCGCTGGTCAGGATCGTCTCGTTCGCCGCCTCCCGGCCGAACAGGAGCCGGAGCGCGGCCGGCGGAACCGGAATCAGCGCCGGTCGCGCCAGGACCCGACCGAGGACGCGCGCGAACTCCCCGTTCGTCACCGGATTGGGGGAGGCCGTGTTGACGGGGCCTGCGAGAGCGGACGACTCGAGCGCGAACCGGAAGACGGCGATCAGATCGTCGATCGTGATCCAGCTCCAGTACCGTCGACCCCGTCCGATCGGTCCGCCCACCCCGAGGCGAAACGGCGGCAGCAACGGCCCCAGCAGGCCCCCGCGCCGATCCAGCACCAGGCCCGTCCGGAGCGAGACGAGGCGAAGGCCGGCCGCGGTGGCGGGAAGCGCCGCAGCCTCCCATTCGCGGGACACGTCCGCCAGGAACCCGGTCCCCCCCGGACTCTCCTCCGTGAGCAGCTCGTCACCGCGATCGCCGTAGAAGCCGCTTCCGGTGATGAGCACCAGCACGCCGGGTTTCCGGGACAGCCCGGCGAGCGTGCGAGCGAGCAGCGCGGTCGTGCCCACGCGGCTCTCCCGGATCCGGATGCGTTTGGCGGTGGTCCAGCGGCGCAGGCCGGCGAAGATCGACTCCCCCGAGAGATGCACGACCCCGTCCACCCCTTCGAGCCCCGCGGCATCGATGACACCCTCTCCCGGTGACCAGGGCACGTCGCCGGGAACGGTGGCCGCGCCGCGCACCAGGCGCCCGACCTCGTGCCCCGCGGCACGGAGCGCCGGCACCAGGGCGGTGCCGATCAGACCGCTCGCTCCCGACACGATGACGCGCATGGCTCGCAGACAACCTAGCCGTCCCGATCTTGCGCGGCACCGCGGATTGTAATACTGTATCGGTACAATGATACAGTCGGCCGCGCCACGTGTTTGACCATGTGGACCCGCGCAGTCCCACCCCCCTGTACGCCCAGATCGCGTCGCGGCTGCGCATCGCGGTGGCAGCGGGAGAGCTCCGTCCGGGCGACGCACTGCCGTCGGTCCGCCGGCTCGCGGCGCAGCTGCGCGTGAATCCGGCGACGGTGGTGCAGGCCTATCGCGACCTCGAGACCGAGGGGTTCGTGGAGATGCGACAGGGCGCCGGCACCTTCGTGCGCGAGCTGCCGCCCGCCCGTCGCAGCAGCGAGCGGGTGCGTCAGGCGACGGTGCTGGTGCGCCAGCTGATCGCGAACGCCCGGCGGCTGGGCGTGTCGTTGGACGAGCTGCACAGCGCCATTCTGGAAGAGATCGGAGCGAAGACCTCATGAGCCACGCGATCGAGATCCGGCGGCTCCAGTACCGCGCCGGCAAGAGTTTCGAGATCCCGAGCCTCGACCTGACGGTTCCGACGGGATCGATCTACGGCTTCCTCGGCCCCAACGGATCGGGGAAGACCACGACGATGCGGCTGGTGCTCGGCCTCTTGCGGCCGCGCGCCGGCGAGATCCGCGTGCTCGAGCGCCCGATGCCGCAGGACGCGCCCCGGGTGCTGGCGCGCGTCGGCTACGTGCCGGAGCAGCCGCATCTCGATCCCACGCTCACCGTCGGCGAGCTGCTCCGCTTCCAGGCGGCGTTCTATCCGACTTGGGATCACGCCTGGGCCGCGGAGTTGCTGACCACGTTCGAGCTGGACGGGCGACGTCCCTTCGGACGGCTGTCCAAGGGCCAGAAGGGAAAGCTCATGATGCTGCTGGCTCTCGCGCAGCGGCCCGAGCTGCTGGTACTGGACGAGCCCACCGACGGGCTCGATCCCGTGGTGCGCCGCGACATGCTCGCGGCGCTGCTCGACTACGTGTCCGAGCGCGGCGCAACGGTGTTCATCTCCAGCCATCTCGTGCACGAGCTCGAGCGCATGTGCGACTGGATCGGCGTGATGGACCAGGGCCGCCTCGTGACCGAGCTCCCGATGGAGCGCTTCAAGAACGGCATCAAGCGCCTGGTGGTGTCGGACGCACCGGTCGAAGTCGCGGCGACGCCCTTCTCGCTGCTCTCCCGCGAGCGCAACGGTTCCACTACTGAGACGTGGCTAGTGCGGGACTGGGAGCCCGAGATGCAGGCGTTCTTCGACACGGCGGGGGCGTCGCTGCAGCGCGTGATCGATCTCGACCTGGAAGACGGCTTCGTCGAGCTGCTGCGCACCTTCCGCACGCCCAGAAGGGAGGAGACCCGCTGATGTTTCGCGTGCTGCTCTATTCCCAATGGAAGTGGTCGCGCCTCGTGGTCACCCTCGGGACCATCGCGGCCTTCGCTCTCCCCATCGTGTCGGTGCAGGGGTTCGCCCGCGACGATGCGAGTCCCACGCGCAGCGGGGAGATGCTGAGCGCCATGCAGTCGTGGGGCGTGCTCTATCCCGTGCTCGCCGCAGCGCTCGGCCTGCTCGTGGCGATGGCCACCTGGGCGCCGGACCACCGGGGCAGGCACGTCCACGCCCTGTCGCTGCCCCTGCCCCGTTGGCGCTACGCGCTGCTGCGCTTCGTCGCAGGACTCGTCCTCCTCGCACCGCCGGTCCTGGGGCTCCTCGTGGGTGCGCTGCTCGCAACGCGCGCCGCCCCAATCCCCGCGGGACTCGAGGGCTATCCGGTCGCACTCGTCATCCGCTTCGCGCTGGCCACGGCCGTCGCGTTCTCGGTCTTCTTCGCAATCTCCGCCGGTACGACCCGTACGGCCGCCATCATCCTGGCGACGCTCGGCGCCGTGATCGTGATCCAGGT
>DATDED010000376.1:0-14519 GCA_036523455.1 Gemmatimonadales bacterium | reverse complement strand
GTGTAGGCGTCGTCGGGAATCGGGTCCCAGGCCGCGAAGACCAGGTTCTTCAGATCGGCGAGCGGAACGAACTCCCGGATTTTCGGCGTGCGGCGATCGGTGCGCTTGCCGAGCCGGATCGTCCCCATCTGCGTGAGCGATCCGATCGGCAGCCCCAGCCCGCGGCGCACCGTTTCGACCCCCGCGATGAAGGTCGTGGCGACGGCCCCCAGCCCCACGAGCAGGACACCCAGCGTTCCCTGCGCCGGAGCGATCTCCCGGCGAGCCTGTGACGGCACGATCAGTTTCCTTTCCGAAGTGACGCGTGCCCGGGCTGCGTGTCCCGGCGACGCGATGCGCGCGCCGTCCGGCTCCCCGCCGCGACGCCGGCCACGTGCACGATCCGCTGCACCACGGTGGTCGCCGTGGCGAGCGCGAGAACGGCCATGATCCACAGCAGCAGGCGCCCGCCCGGCCCGGCGCCGAAGAACAGCGTCGGCGCTCCGAGCACCAGGAGGCGCTCCGCCCGCGCCGCGATGCCCACCTTGCACTCGATGCCGAGGCCCTCCGCCCGCGCGCGGGTGTAGGACACCATCAGCGACGCCGACAGCGCCGCGATCGCCAGCATCACGCCCAGCGCCACCTGCGACGCCGGCAGGCCGCCACGCAGGAAGTGGAGCGCGATCCCGGCGAACAACGCCGATTCGCCCACGCGGTCGAGCGAGCTGTCGTAGAACGCCCCGAACGCCGAGCTTTGGCCGCCCTGCCGCGCCACCTGCCCGTCCAGAATGTCGAACAGGCCGGACAACAGGAGCAGCAGGCCGCCGAGCCGGATCGCGCTCATCCCGTAGGCGACGGCCGAGCCGATCACGACCAGGGCCCCGATCGTCGTGATCGTGTTGGGCCGCACGTGCCCGCGCACCAGGGCTCGCACCATCGGCCCGGCCAGGCGCACGAAGCCGTCTTTCACGGCTTGCGGGATCACGTTCATAGCCGGGTGAAACTAACAGCCCCCGGAACGCCCGCAAAGGGCAAAACGCTAGTAAAGCAAGTACTTGAGGCGCGTGCGACGGAATTGATCGAGCGCCGCCGACCAGCCGTCCCACACTTGCACCGGCGTGCGGCCGGCGCTCACGGCAAGACGCAGCTCGGGCCCGGCGGCGAGGCGGTCGAAACTCGACGGGTGGAACTGGAAACTGTCCGCATGCAGCGCCACGAGACCGGCGAGCAGGGCCACCGCCAGTCGCGTCGGGTCGTAGCGGGCGCGGTCGGTGACGCGGAATCGCAGTCCGTGCACTGCCACGCCATCATACTTCCCGTCGGTTGGCGCACGTGGGGTGAATTCGGTCGCCACGACTTCCACGCCTGCGAGCGCCGACAGCTCCCCACTCCCCGCTCCCTGGAGAAGGTGGAGGAGCCGGGGAGGGTCGAGCCACGGCGCCCCGATCACCTGGAACGCCCACGGCGTCCCCCGCCCCACCGAGAGATTCGTGCCCTCGAACAGACACGTGCCCGGGTAGTGAAACGCACTCTCGAGGTCGGGCATGTTGGGCGAGGGCCGGATCCATGGCAGCCCCGTGCCATCGTAGGCCATGTCGCGGCGCCATCCCACGGCGGGAACCACCACCAGGTCCGCGCGCAGCGCGAGTACGTCGTTGGCCAGGCGTAGCAGCTCGCCGAGCGTCATTCCATGCCGCATCGGCACCGGGAGGAAACCGACCAATTGACTGTCGGGATCACCCACGGCCGGTCGCACGTCGCCCGCTACCAGCGTTCCGCCGATGGGGTCGGGGCGATCGAGCACCACGACGGCCTTGCCGCGGGCGGCGGCCTCGCGCATCAGGGCGGTCGCCGTGGCCGGATAGGTGTAGTACCGGGCGCCGATGTCCTGCAGATCGATGAGCAGCACGTCGACCGAATCGAGGGCCGCGCGGGCGGCCGCGCGCGAGCCTCCATACAGGCTGTAGATTGGGAGACCGGTCGAGGAATCCACGGCGTCCGGCAGACCCGGACGATCCTCCTGGCCTCGGAAGCCGTGCTCGGGGCTGAACAGCGCCACCAGCTGTAGACCGGAGGCGCGCAGCGCATCGGCGTCTCGGCGGCCGGAGCGATCGACGCCCGTCTGGTTCGTGAGCAGGCCGAGGCGTCGCTCCCGGACGAGGTGGATGGAATCGGTCAGCAGCACCTCGATCCCCGGTCGGACCCGCGCAGCGGGGGACGGTGGACCGCTGCAGGCGACTATCCCCAACACCCAGAGGCCATGCGCTCGCATCGTTGGATCGTCCTCGCGCTGATCGTGGCGTGCCGCCCCGCCCCCGCTGGTCCGGGACCGGCGGGGCCGCCCGCGCCGTTCTCTCCCGTGCGGCTGGACAGCGTGCTGGCCAGCCTGTCCGACAGTCAGAAGGTCGGACAGCTCATCGTCCCCTGGCTCTCGGGCGCCTACACCGCCCTCGACGACTCGTCGTTTCTCGAAGCCGCCCGCTGGGTCGACTCGCTCCACGTCGGCGGGATCATCATCTCCGTCGGCCCACCGCTCGAGATCGCGGCCAAACTCAACGCGCTGCAAACTCGCTCGGCGCTGCCGCTGCTCGTCTCGGCCGACCTCGAATGGGGCGCGGCGATGCGCGTCGTGGGCGCAACGGCGTTTCCCCAGATCATGGCCGCAGGAGCGACCGGCGACCCCAACGACGCGTACACCATCGGCACGGCCGCGGCCATCGAGGGCCGGGCCGTCGGCATCCACGTGAATTTCGCCCCCGATGCCGATCTCAACAACAACCCCGCGAACCCGATCATCAATACCCGGTCGTTCGGCGAGGACCCCCGGGCGGTTAGCCTGCTCGTCACCGCCTACGTGCGCGGCGTGCGCGAGCAGGGGATGCTGGCCACGCTGAAGCACTTCCCCGGCCACGGCGACACCGAGACCGACTCGCATCTGGGACTGCCAGTAATCCGGGCGGACTACGCGCGCCTCGATACCGTCGAGCTCGTGCCGTTCCGCGCCGGGATCGCCGCGGGTGCCGATATCGTCATGAGCGCCCACATCGCCTTCCCCTCCCTCACGGGCAGCGACGACCCGGGGACGCTCTCTCCCGCTGTGCTCACCGGCCTGCTGCGCGACTCGCTGCACTTCCGCGGCATGGTGGTCACCGATGCGCTCACCATGGGCGCGATCGTCGCGAAGTACGGCGCGGGAGAAGCGGCGGTGCGCGCGTTCCTCGCCGGGTCCGACCTGCTCTTGATTCCTGCGAGTCCCGACTCGGCCCTGAACGCAATGCTGGCCGCGGTGGCCTCGGGCCGGATCTCCCGGGAGCGCCTGGACGGCTCGGTGCGACGGCTGCTCGAGATCAAGAAGCGCCTGGGCCTGTTCGAGCGCCGCACGGTGCCGCTCGACAAGGTGATGGAAACGGTGGGCACGCGGCGCTGGCAGCGGGCGGCGGAGGACATCGCCGTGCGCTCGCTCACGCTGGTGCGGGACACGGCGGGAACGGTCGCGGCCTTGCGCGCGCGCCGTACCCGACTCGCCCTCGTCACCTATGCCGACGAAGCGACCCCGTCGGTGGCCCTGCACCTGGCCGAGCTGCTCCGGGTGAACGGCGACACCGTGGACTATTTCCGGCTGTGGCCGATGTCGGGACCCGCGTCGTACGACTCGGCCCGTCAGGTCCTCGCCCGCTCACCCGTCGCCGTGTTCGCGACGAACGTGAAGCCGATCGCGGGGAGGGGCTCCATCGCGCTCCCCGAGTCGCTCGCCGCGCTGATCACCGCCACCGATTCCGTGAAGCCCACCGCCCTGGTGTCGTTCGGCAGTCCCTATCTGCTGAATCAGACGCCGGCGGTGAAGAGCTACCTCATCGCCTGGAGCGGCGTCCGGGTCGCCGAGCGGGCCGCCGCCCGGGCGTTGCTCGGCTTGTCCCCGATTCGCGGCCACCTGCCGATCCGCATTCCCCCGGGGTACCCCGTGGGCTGGGGCATAGTGATGAAGGATTCCACGCCGCCACCCCCGGTCCCGCCACAGACGACACCGTGAGCACCCGTCACGTCGTCCGCGCGGCCGCGTTGCTCGCCGCTTGCCACACCAACGTTCCCACTCCGATCAGCCCGCCGGCGCCGGTTGCGGCCGCGGCGGAGCTGGGGTTCGACAGCACCCGTCTCGCGACCGTCGCGGCGTACGTCGCGTCGCAGGTAGACAGCGCGTATCCGGGTGCGGTGGTCGCGGTGGGCCGCCACGGGCGCCTGGCGCTGCTCGCCGCGGCCGGCCACTTCGGGACGGATGACCCGCGTCCGGTCGACCCGCAGACCATTTACGATCTCGCGTCCCTCACCAAGGTCATCGGACTGACGACGGCCTGCATGATCCTGGTGAATGAAGGAAGGCTCGATCTCGATGCGCCGGTGCAAGCGTACGTCCCGGAATTCCGCGGGCTGGAGAAGGACCGCGTCACGATCCGCCACCTGCTGACTCACTCGTCGGGATTGCCGGCGTGGCGGCCGCTGTTCCGGGAAGCGCGGGACCGCCGGACGGCGCTCGCGCTGGTGGATACGACGCCGCTCGACACCGTACCGGGCGCCCATTTCGTCTACTCGGACCTCGGGGCCATCGTGTTGATGCAGGTCGTGGAACGGATCACGGGGGAGCGGATCGACCGCTACCTAGCCCGGCGCGTCTTCGAGCCACTGGGCATGACCTCGACCCGGTACCTCCCGCCCCGGAGTTGGCGCGATCGGATCGCCCCCACCGAGATCGACACCGCGTTCCGCCATCGACTGATTCGCGGCGAGGTGCACGACGAGAACGCGGGACGAATGGGCCGAGTGTCGGGACACGCGGGGCTGTTCAGCGACGCGCCGGACCTGAGCCGGTTCGCGAGCTGGCTGCTCAAGACCTACCAAACAGAGCAGGGAGCACGGAGCAGTACGCTCACCGCATCGAGCGCGCCCCCTGCTCCGTGCTCCGGACTCTGCTTCTCGTCGGACATCGTCACCCGGTTCACGCATCGACAGGGCATCCCTCCCGGCTCCACCCGCGCCCTGGGCTGGGACACACCGTCGGATTCGGGCTACTCGAGCGCCGGAACGAAACTGTCGAGGACGTCGTTCGGGCACACGGGCTTCACGGGGACGTCGATCTGGATGGACCCCGAGCGCGACGTCTTCGTCATCCTGCTCACGAATCGGGTGAACCCGACCCGCGCGAACACGAAGATCCTGCAAGTGCGCGCCACAGTGGCGGACCTCGTGGCCGAAGCGTTGGTCGCCAGCCCGTAGCCCGTCTTTGTCCGTCTTCTTCCGTCTTCTTCCGCCTTCGTCCGCCCGCCCTCTTTCGCCCTCTTCCGCCCCTGTTTAGGTTGTTCGCAGACGGAGGAATTGACATGACCACGACCCAGAAGCCCGAGTCCATCACCCTGACCCTCACCGCGCGTGCCGCGGTCGAGGTCCGGAAGTTCATGGCCGACGAAAAGGTGGACCCTGCGATTGCGGGTCTGCGCGTCGGCGTGATGCCGGGCGGGTGCTCGGGATTCAAGTACCAGTTGAACATCGAGGACAAGGCCGCCGATGACGATCTCACGATCGAATCGAGCGGTGTGCGCCTGTTCGTGGACGCCTTCAGCGCCACCTACCTGAACGGCGTGACCATCGACTACAAGAGCAACTTCCAGGAATCCGGCTTCGCGTTCGACAACCCGAACGCCACCGGCGGCTGCGGCTGCGGATCGTCGTTCACGGTCTAGCCCCACTCCCGTTTTCCACCGTAGCTTCCGAGGCCCGCGCACCGGCGGGCCTCGGCTCGTTTTCCACCCCGGGAGGGGCGCTTTGCGACCGCTCGACGTCGCCGTCATCGTAGCCTACTGCGTAGCCGTCGCCGCTGTCGGCGTCCTGCTGGGCGGCCGCCAGCGCGACAGCACGGACTATTTCCTCGGCCGTCACGGTCTCCCCTGGTGGGCGATTCTCCTCTCCATCGTCGCCACCGAGACCTCGGCGCTGACCGTCATCTCGGTCCCGGGCCTCGCCGCCACCGGCAATCTCACCTTCATCCAGCTGGCGTTCGGCTATCTCGTCGGCCGCATCGGCGTCGCCGCCCTCTTGCTCCCCGGCTACTTCGAGGGGACCCAGGACACCGCCTACCAGCGGCTCGAGCGCCGCTTCGGGCCCCACGCGCGCCGCGTAGCGTCGGGCGTGTTCCTGATCACCCGTGCGCTCGCGGACGCCGTGCGCGTCTTCGCCACCGCCATCCCGCTGGCGATCATCACCCACTGGAGCATCCCCGCGGGCATCCTGGCGACCGGCATCATCACGCTGGCGTACACCTGGCTCGGCGGGATCCGGGCCGTCGTCTGGACCGACATTCTGCAGCTTGGCGTCTACATCCTGGGCGGCGTCGCCACCCTGATCGTGGCGCTGGGCCGCGTGGGCGGCGTGAGCGCGTTCGGCACGGCATACGACCAGTTCAAGCTGGTGTTCCTCGACTTCAGCTTCGATTTCACCCACACGTACACGCTGTGGAGTGGACTCATCGGCGGCGCGCTGCTCTCGGCCGCCTCGCACGGCACCGATCACCTGATCGTGCAGCGTCTCCTCGCTGCGCGCGGACTGCGCGACGCCCGCAAGGCGCTCATCGGCTCCGGGGTGTTCATTATCTTCCTGTTCGCCCTGTTCCTGCTCGTGGGCACCAGTCTCTGGCTCGCGGGCGCGGCCCACCCGGGCGTGCCGGGAGACCAGGTTTACCCGGGTTTCGTCGCCACCCAGCTTCCCGCGGGGCTCGCCGGCCTGGTCGTGGCCGGCCTACTGGCGGCGGCGATGGGCACGCACGCTTCGGCGATCAACTCGCTCGCCTCCGCGTCCACGAACGATTTCTACGCTCCGCTCACCGGCCAGCGGGACCCCACCCGGCTGCTCAAAGTAGGTCGTGCCATGACGCTCGTGTGGGCGGTGGTCCTGGTCGCCGGCGCCATGCTCTTCCCCGACCGCCGCACGCCGGTGGTCGAGCTGGCGTTACAGGTCGCCTCGCTCACCTACGGCGCGCTGCTCGGCACCTACCTGCTGGGAGGGTTCTGGCGCCGGGCGCGCGAGCGGGACGTCATCGTCGCGATGATCGTGGGGGTCATCGTGATGGTGCCGGTGATCTTCGCGGGGCGGCTGGCGGGCGTGCTGCACAATCCCAACTGGCTGGTGTCGCTCAGCCATCTCGCCTGGCCCTGGGACGTCCCGATCGGGACGCTCGTTACTGTCGTGGTCGGAATGGCATCTTCATTCATAGGCCAACCGGCGACGGGCGATGCTGCGACGGACACTTCCTCCCCATGACTACCGCTTCATGACCGCTGGTTCACCATCCGTCCCTTCGTCCGACGTCGTCTCACCCACCGTGCTGCTCGGCGTCGACGTCGGGGGAAGTCACACCGCCGCGGCCATCTCCCGAGCCGACTTCATCGTGCTGAGTCGCGCCGAGGGCCCCGGCGTGCCGATGCGCTCCGGCGGGGCCTCGCAGACCGCCGCGGCGATCGCCGAAGTCGCGGCGCGGGCCGCCCGGGTGGCCGGGGTGACCCTGCCCGTGGATCGGGCGATGGTGGGAGCGGCCGGCGCCGGCCGTGCGATGGAACGCCGCGAGCTCAAGCAGGCCTTGGCCGCGCATGGCGTGGCTCGTTCCTTCGAGGTGGTGGCCGACGGGGAAATCGCGCTCGCGGCGGCGTTCGGCACCGAAGCAGGCATCCTCGTGAACGCCGGTACCGGCTCGATCGCCTACGCGCGGGACCGCCACGGGCGCCTGCGCCGCAGCGGCGGCTACGGATGGCAGCTCAGCGACGAAGGCGGAGGGTACTGGATCGGGCGACGCGCCCTGTCGGCCGCGGCCAAGGCGCGGGACGGCGGCGGGGACGGCGGAGCGCTCCTGGCGCGACTGCTCCCCGCCCTCAAACTGCACGAATTCGACGACCTGGTGCGCTGGGCGGCGTCCGCCGACCCGGCGCACATCGCCGCGCTCGCCTCGCACGTGATGAGCGCGGCCGCCACGGGCGATCCCGCGGCCCTGCGGATCACCGAGGACGCCGCCGCCGAGCTGGTGTCGCTCGTTCAGGTGGTCGAACCGATGTTCGCCCCCGACGATCCACTGCCGATCGCCGCGGCAGGCGGACTACTCCGAACGGGAAGCCCGCTGCTCGATGCGTTCAAGGTCCGACTCGAGGCCGCTTTGCCGCGGGCGCGGTTGCGAGAGGTCACCGTCGACGCTCCCCTCGGCGCATTACGTCTGGCGGCGGAACTGACCTAACGCACAGGCGGCATTTGACTTCGGCCGCCGACCCGACTACCCTTGGGACGAGCGCCAGGCACGCCAACCGCGTGTCGGCACAGCGGAAGTCAAGGCGGGACTTGGCCATGCGCGCCGGTCCCGCCTTTGCTTTTTTTTGCGGATCCTCGGGGATGGAGTCGTGACGATGCGTGTATTGGGCAATGTGAAGTGGTACGATCTCGTGCGGTGCTTCGGCGTGATCGACCGGGCCAATGGGGAGACGGCGTGCCTCGTTCACCACTCCGCGATCCGGGGGACCATGTGCAACCCGCTCGCCGCGGGTGAGCCGGTGGAGTTCGAAGTGGTTGAGGGCGGGGGCGGCGCCACGGCGCGTGACGTCATCCGTCTGGGGTGGTCGTTCGCCGCACTGGAGGTCGCATGAACCGGTCACGGTCGGAGCTCGGCAGGGCAGGCTTGGTCACGGACGGGGGGCCGCCGTTCTGCCAGGGCTGCGGGGAGCGCCTCCACTTCAGCACCGACCGCTCCGGCCGCACGATGGAGACCTGCGATTGTGGGTACCGGGCGTTCGTGAAGACGCAACGAAGCCCAGCGGAGGAGGTACGCCCGAGACCGCGGTAACGCGAGCCCTTACGCCGCCTGTCTGACCCTCCGCGCATCCCAGCCGTCTTCCGTCCGGGCGACGTATACCGTCGCCGACATGTCCCCGATCACGTTCAACGTCGTGCGACTCATATCGAGGATCCGGTCGACTCCGAGGATGACCGCGATGGCCTCCGGTGGCACTCCCACCGTCGCGAGCACGACCATGAGCAGGGGGAGCGATCCCCCCGGCACCCCCGCCGCCCCGACCGCGGTGATCACGCTCAGCACGATCACGAAGATCTGAGTCCCGATGCTGAGCGGCACGCCGAACACCTGAGCCAGAAACAGCACGGTCACGCCCTCATACAGGGCCGTGCCGTTCATGCACATGGTGGAGCCGATCGGCAGAACGAAGCCCGCGATGCGCGGAGAGATGCCGAGCTCCTCTTCGGCGACCGCCAGGTTGGTTGGCAGCGTCGCATTGCTCGAGCTGGTCGAGAACGCCGTGATCATGCTGGCGCGGATGCGCGAAAAGAAGGTCACGGGATTCAGGCCGCCCAGGAACCGGACCATGGCCGACAGCGTCACAGCGCCGTGCAGCAGCAACCCCACGAGTACCACGGCGACGTACTTGCCCAGCGCCCCGAGCAGATCCCACCCGAAGCGTGACGTGACGACGAAGATCAATCCGAACACGCCGTAGGGGGCGAGCTGCATCGCGATGTCGATGATCTTGACGATGGCGTCGCCACCCGCCTCGAGGAGTTTCTGCACCGGCTTGGATTTCTCCTCGGGAATCAGGGTGAGCGCGACACCCACCATCACCGAAAAGAAGATGATGCCGAGCATGTCGAGGTCGGCCGCCGCCTTGACAGGATTGCGCGGCACGATGTTGACCACCATGTCCACGCCGGGCTTGATCGTCATCGCCTGCTGGATTCCCTGTGCCTGGGTGCGGTAGGTGTTCATCAGCTGCTCGCGCACCGTCGCATCGAGCCCGTCGCCGGGCCGCACGAGATTGACCAGGATCAGGCCAAGCGTGGCAGAGAGGGCGGTGGACACGAGGAAGTAGCCGATTGCCCGCCCGCCCACGCGGCCGATGCGGCGGATGTCCCCCAGTCCCGCGACCCCGACGGTCAGAGAGCAGAACACCAGCGGCACCACCGTCATGATCAGCAGCCGCAGGAAGATCTGTCCCACGGGCTGTGCGATGTACTCCCGGAGCCAGGCCGTCCACGCCGCGTCGCGCGCCCATGTGTAGCTCGCGAGCCCGGCCGCGGCGCCAAGCACGAGGCCGATGATGATCTTCGTATGGAGCTTCATGCGTCAGGCTGCGCTCGCTGCCGCACGCGACTGTGCCGCACGCTGTACATGAAGTAGATCACCACCCCGATCGCCATCCACAGCACAAACCGCAGCCAGGTGAGGGGCGGCAGGTTGGCGATGAGGTAGAGGCAGAACGCGACGGAAACGAGCGGCAGTACGGGCACCCATGGCGTACGGAACGGCCGGGGGCGGTCCGGATCACGGCGGCGCAGGATGATGATGCCCACCGCCACGAGAGCGAAGGCGAACAGGGTCCCAATGTTCGTCAGCTCAAGCACCCAGCCGATCGGCGCGAACGCGGCCGAGAGCGCCACGAAGATGCCTGTGATGATGGTCGTGATGTGCGGCGTCTTGAACTTCGGGTGCACCTTCGCCGCCCAGGGCGGCAGCAGGCCATCCCGCGCCATGGACATGAAGATGCGCGCCTGCCCCAGCTGGAACACGAGCAGCACCGACGTCATCGCCGCCACGGCGCCCAGCGCCAGCACGCCCGCGGCCCAGTCGGCGTGGATGTACTGCAACGCGACCGCCAGCGGATCGGGGACGTTGAGCTTGT
This sequence comes from Gemmatimonadales bacterium, assembly GCA_036523455.1. GTDB lineage: Bacteria > Gemmatimonadota > Gemmatimonadetes > Gemmatimonadales > GWC2-71-9 > DASTHG01. Next base: position 3,828 of record DATDED010000376.1, on the reverse strand, counting down.
CCCACGGGATGAGACCCGTGAGCACGAGCGCGATGGCGATGTAGAGCAGCGTACAGAGGATGAGCGAGGTGATGATCCCGAACGGAATGTCCTTTTGCGGGTTCTTCGCCTCCTCGGAGGCGGTGCTCACCGCATCGAACCCGATGTAAGAGAAGAAGATGATGGCCGCGCCCGCCCCAATCCCCTTCACCCCGTTCGGCGCGAAGCTGGGGGTGTGCCACAGCTCCGTGCGCACGAACTTCAGACCCACAAACAAGAACAGGAAGATGATGCCCACCTTGATCGCCACCATCATCGTGTTGACCCACGCCGATTCCCGCGTGCCGATCACGAGCAGGAACGTGATGACCGCCACGATGGCGAACGCCGGCAGATTGAAGATGATGGGGACGGGACCGAGGTGCGGAGCGGCCGCCACGAGCGCCTGGTCGTGCAGCGCCGTGCGCAGGTCCGTGACCAGCCACCGCGGCATCTCGATTCCCAGGCCCCGCAGCAGTGAATCGAAGTAGCCCGCCCAGCCGATGGCCACGGCGATGTTGCCGACGGCGTATTCCAGAATGAGGTCCCACCCGATGATCCAGGCGAACAGCTCGCCCAGCGTCGCGTAGGCGTAGGTGTAGGCGCTGCCCGAGATGGGGATCAGGGCGGCGAATTCCGAGTAGGTGATCGCCGCGAACGCGCTCGTCACGCCCGCGAGGATGATCGAGATGACGATGGCCGCCCCCGCGCCCACGTGGCCCGAGTCCCCCGCGATCGCCGTACCGATGGCGGCGAAGATACCGGCGCCGATGATGGCGCCGACACCGAGCGACGTCAGCTGGATCGGCCCGAGCGAGCGGCGCAAGCCCCCGCCGCGCTCCCCATCGGCGATGCACTGATCCACGGACTTCCGGGCAAACAACTGTCCCCGGGCCGGGCGAGCCACGCCTTTGTTCATCATGACTCCTGGATGCGAAGGGGCTAGTGCTGCAACTGCACCTGATAGACGTAGGCCACCGCGCGACCATCCCGCGTGCGGGCGGGCAGGAACTGATATCCCAGCATCTTGTCCTGCATTTCCCGCCGGCAGCCGCCGCCTTTGGGGGGCGGCTCGACCGACACCCGCGACACGCTCCCGTCGGACTCCACCCAGAATTGGACCGTGAACCGGCCGCGGGCGCAATCGGCCGGCAGCAGCACGGTCCGGGCGTAGGGCGGAGTAATGTAGTCGCCGGACCCGCCGCGGCCAGGGCCGGAGTCGTTACCGACTCCGCCGCCGGTGCCGGCGCCGGCTCCTCCACCCGTGCCCGAACCCTGCCCCGGCCCTCCCCCGGTCCCCGTTCCTGTCGCGGGGGCCGCGGGAGTCGGCAGCGATGCCGGCGGCACGACCGGAACATCGGGCACCGCCGTCTCGGTCTCCACGGGCACGGGATCGGGTGGCGGCGTGACGACGACCGGGGCGGGCGCCGTCACTGCGGCGGGTGGCGGTGCCGGCAGCGCGGGCAGCTCGACGTACCGCGCCGCTGCTCCCGCGCCCCCACCACCGCCCCCCCGCGGTCCATCGACGTCGCCCGCGCCGGCGATCCAGTCCACGCCGAACCGCACCAGCGACAGCAGAATGAGGGCGTGCAGCAGCACGGAGGCCACGACCCCTCCGCTCCGGCGCCGCGGGCGCGGCAGCCGGAATGGCGGCGGGGGCGGAAGCACCCGCGGCGGCCGCTGAGGGAGGGGTTCGTTCACGGCAGGTAGATACCCCGAAATGCAGCGTAGGGGCACGGCATCCGTGCCCCTACGCGTCCGGCCTTCATCTGGTTGCGCGACGCTATTGCGCGGCCGCTGGCTCCGGCGGCGGCGTGAAGCCGATCACCTGCACGCCGGCCCCGCGGGCGATGTCCATCGCCTCGATCACGTCGCCGTAATTGCGGTTGGGTGCGGCCTTGATGAACATGAGCTTGGCGACGCGCTGGTCGAAGATCTCGTGCAGGGCGGCGTCGAGCTGGCCCTTGGTATACGGCTTCGTGTTGATCGCGTACCCGCCCTCGGGCGTGAGCTCGAGCACGATCTGGGCGGATTGCTGCTGCGGCTTCTTCTGCTGCTGCTCGGGCGGCACCTGCGTGATGAACGCCTTACGCGATAGGGGCAGGATGATCATGAAGATGATCAGCAGCACGAGCAGCACGTCGATCATCGGCGTGACGTTGATGTCGGACGAGAGTCCGCCCTCGCCGCCACCGGCTTGCATGGCCATGGATGCCCCCTATTGCGCCAGCGGCGTCTGTTTGCGCTGCTCGGCAATGGCCCCGATCACGCGCACTCCCGCCCGACGGGCGATGACGATCGCCTGCTGGACCCGCTCGTACTTGATGTTCGCGTCGGCCTTGAGAAACAGGATCTTGTCGCTCGTCCGCGCGGCGTAGATGGCTATCAGCTGGTTGGTCAGATCCTCGTCGCTGATGTAGCGCATGCCGGTGTACTGCCCGCCGGGCCCGGGTAAATCGAGAAAGAACTTCCCATCCTTGTCGATGCCGAGGCGGATCTCGCCTTCCTTCTCTTCCTGCTTGTCCGGGTTCAACGCGTGTGGGATGCTCGCCTGGAAGCCGGCCGTGATCAACGGCGTCACGAGCATGAAAATGATCAGCAACACCAACATCACGTCGATCATCGGCGTGACGTTGATGTTGGCGTTGACCGCCGCCTTGGCGCTAGCGGCTGATCGGGCCACTGGACTGCGTCGCCTTCTGGGCCTGGAATTCCTTGGTGAAGATCGACCGGCCGAACTCCGACCCGACGCTGCGGATCAGATAGTCGATCAGCTCCTTCGACGTGTACGTCATCTCCACGGAGATGAAGTCGATCTTGGTGGTGAAGTAGTTGTAGAACCACACCGCCGGAATCGCCGCCACGAGGCCGATGGCCGTCGTGATCAGCGCTTCGGAAATACCCCCGGCCACGGCGCCCAGGGAGCCGCCGCCGCCCGACGCCATCATCCCCGTGAAGGCGTTCACGATGCCCATCGTCGTGCCCAGCAGCCCCACGAACGGCGCCGTCGCGCCGATCGTCGCGAGGATACCGAGCCCGCGCTTCAGCTCGGAGACGATGATCAGCATCTGCCGCTCCACCGCCCGCTCGGCCGAATTGATGTCCGCCGCCGTGATCGTGGCGCGGTCGCGCAGCAGCGGCTTCACCTCCGCGAGCGCCTCACCCAGCACGCGCGCCACGTGGCTCTTCTTGGTCTTCTCGGCGAGCGCAATAGCCGCGTCGAGATGCTCTTCCTGGAGGAAGCGCGAGAACTCGGGAACGAACCGGACCGTCTCACGCGTGGACCGGCGCAACTGCCACCACTTCATGATGAAGGTCGACACCGACCAGATCGACATGAAGACGAGGATCACCACGATCCCCTTCGCGAAATAGGTCGATGCGCTCCACATTGCGATGATGTCGGGCATCCGAGGCGGCTCCTCCGGGCGTCGGTTAGGGCTTCAGCGGGTTAATGCTTCAGGTTGTAATTGATCGGGATCTGGATCAGTACGCGCACCGCCTTGCCGTACACCCGCGCAGGGCGGAACAGCGACTTGAGTACCGTCTGCTTGGCGGACTCGTTGAAGCCGGGGTTGGCGGTCTGGATGATCTTCAGCGAGTTCGGCTCGACGCGCCCCATGGTGTCGATGATCGCCTGCACCATGACCACGCCTTCGATCCCGGCCTGCGACAGGAGCGGCGGGTAGACGGGCAGCGGCCCGGCGAGCCGTTCCGGCTTCTCCTGCACGACGTCCACGGAGAGCACCGCATCGCTCGACGGCACGATGCCGGTGGCGACGCCGCCCTCGACGCCGACGCCCGAGAAAT
>DATDED010000375.1:0-1566 GCA_036523455.1 Gemmatimonadales bacterium | reverse complement strand
GACGTCGTAGGCACGACGGCTCGCCGGGGTGATCTCGATGCCGATCTTCTCGTTCTTGTGGACCAAAACGGTCTGCCGGGTCACGATGATCGAGCCCCGGCGATCCTCCCAGCCCGCCGAGCGCGTGCCGGCGTCGTGGGTGTAGCGGAACCAGATGTTGTCGGCGCGGTGCAACTGGCCCTCGGTCGCGAAACGGGCCTGGAGCTCCGGCGCGAGACGACTCGTGTCGCCGGAGCAGGCCAGCAGGAAGAGGGCGAAACCGGCGGCGGTGCGCCCCGCCCTCACCGCTCTTTCTTGCTCTTGCGCTTGATGTCGGCGCCGTGCGCCCGCTTGTAGCTCTGGATGTCCTTGAAGCGTCCCTTCTTGTCCCGCACCGCGTAGAGCTTCTTCCCCGAGCTGCTGCGGTGGGTGGTGCGGCGAGCTTTCCCGGCCATGAGATACCTCCCCAATTCGAGAATGCCTGCAGAGCCTGCACCAGTAAGGTGCAAGGTTTCATCCGGACGTGCTAGCCCTCGTCGTCCACGCGCCGATAGCTCAACCCCTCGGACAGGACTTCGTCGAGCGTGGTGACGAGGTGGTCCGCGTCCTCCCGGGTGAACACGAGCGGCGGTTTGATCTTCAGCACGTTGTGGAACGGGCCGTCGGTGCCGACCAGCACGCCGCGTTCCCGCATGCGGCTCGCGACGTACCCCGCTTCCTCGCCGGCCGGCTCGAGGGTGGTACGGTCGCGCACCAGCTCCACACCCAGGAAGAGGCCGAGGCCGCGCACGTCGCCGATCGACGGGTGACGCGAAGCGAGCGAGCGTAATCCTGCCTGCACGCGCTCGCCGATGAGGCGGGCATTCTCCTGCAGCCCTTCGTCGGCGATCACGTCCAACACCGCGAGACCGATGGCGCAGGACACCGGATTGCCCCCGAACGTGCTGAAGAACTCCATCCCGTTGGCGAACGCCGCGGCGATCTCCGGCGAGGTGACCACGGCCCCCAGCGGGTGGCCGTTGCCCATCGGCTTGCCGAGGGTAACGATGTCGGGCACGACGTCCTGCGTCTCGAACGCCCAGAAATGCGACCCGATGCGGCCGAACCCCGTCTGCACCTCGTCCGCGATACAGACGCCGCCGGCGCGGCGCACGTGCGCGTAGGCGGCGGTCAGGTATCCCTCGGGCAGGACGATCTGCCCCCCGCACGAGGGGATCGATTCGCACAGGAATGCCGCGGGCTGCGCGCCGCGGGCCCGGATGCGGGCGATCGCCTCGGCCAGGAAGGCGGCGTAGCGCTCCCCGGCCTGCGGCTCGTCGCGGCGGAAGCGGCCGCGATAGGTGTCCGGGAGCGGGACCTTGTGCACCCAGGACGGGGCTCCGGCACCGCCCGGACCGTCGTGCTTGTAGGGACTCACGTCGACGAGCGTCGTCGTGTTGCCGTGATAGGCGCCTTCGACCACGATCACGTCGCGGCGCCCCGTGTAGGCACGGGCGAGGCGCAGCGCCAGCTCGTTCGCCTCGCTGCCGGAATTGACGAAGTAGCACACCGACAGCGACGACGGCAGCGTCGCCCACAACCGTTCGG
>DATDED010000374.1:0-2768 GCA_036523455.1 Gemmatimonadales bacterium | reverse complement strand
GACCCGGGATCCTCCGAGCTGCGCCGCGCCACCGCCTCGAAGTTCGTTCCCCCCGTCGCAACGAGGGAGCGCCACAGGGCGTTGGCCTGGGCCTCCTTCTGCCGCACCACGGTCGGAGCGGCGCTCTGGGGAACGGTAATGAGCACATGCTGGAAGGCGCGCAGCTCCCCGGCGGCGAACAGCGAATCGATCTGCCGGTCGTTCGGCATCCGGTCGGCGCTGATGCGGTCGTGGAAATGGGAGAACTTCAGCTGGGACACGGCGGGCCACATCGCCTCCGCGACGATCGCGGTGTCGCTGAGCGACTGGCCATCGGCCATGGCCATGGCGAACAGCGTGAAGTCCACGTACACGCCGGCCAGTTTGCCCAGGTTCGGCGGCTGCAGCGGGAAGCCTTTGGCCCGCGCCGCGATCTCGGCGAGGCGCTCCACGCTGAGGGTCTGGCCGGCGGCGCGCGCCGCGGCATCGGGATGGGCCGTGAACGCGTCCCGAATCGCCGTGCACCCGGTCAACGCGAGCCCCACCGCCACGAACACCAGTCGACGCATGCCAGGACTCCAATCCAGGTCAGAGATCGGCGGATACCGCCGTGAGTGCCCGCACCAGCCCGGGCCCGATCGCCTCGCCCCCCAGGCGCCGGAGTCGCAGCGAGAGCGGAACCGTCCGGCGAACGTCGGCGGCGAACTGCACCGCGTCGAGCGCCGCCGTGAGGCCGGCCATGCGGGGCCGGGCGTCCCGCCGAAACGTGAGCCGCGCCTCATCGCCCCGCACCAGGATCGTTTCCAATCCCGCCCGGGCGCCGAGCGCGCGGAGTTCCGTCACGAGCAGCAGTCGCTCCGCCTCGGGAGGCAGGGGGCCGAAACGGTCACGCAGCTCCTCGCGAACCGCTGGAATCTCGCCAGGCCGCTCCGCGCGCGCCAGTCGCCGGTACACGTCCAGCTTCGACGCATGATCGGACACGTAGTCGTCCGGCAGGTGCGCGGCTTCGTCGAAGACGACTTCGGGCGCGGGGAGCGGATTGCTCTCCGCACCGCCCTCCTTGAGTGTCCGCACTTCCTCTTCGAGCCACCGCAGGTATGTGTCGAAGCCGACCGCCTGCGCCTGGCCGGATTGCTCGGCACCCAGCAGATTGCCCGCGCCGCGCAGCTCGAGATCGCGCAGCGCGATCCGGTAGCCCGAACCCAGATCGGTATGATGCTCGAGCACCGCGAGGCGCTCCTCCGCCGCCGGATCGACCGGCTCAGGCACGAGCAGGTAACAGGATGCCCGCCGGTGGCTCCGTCCCACACGGCCGCGCAGCTGATAGAGCTGCGCCAGGCCGAACCGGTCCGCCCGGTCCACGATCATGGTATTCGCGTTCGGCACGTCGAGCCCCGACTCGACGATCATGGTACACACCAGCACGTCCACCTCACCCGCCACGAAGCGGGCCATCACGCGGTCCAACTCCGCCTCCTTCATCTGACCGTGCGCCACCGCCAGGCGCGCGCGCGGCGCCAGCGTGCCCACACGGGCCGCGATGGTGTCGATCGTCTCGATGCGGTTGTGCACGAAGTACACCTGGCCGCCCCGGTCGAGCTCTCGCGCCATGGCCTCCTCGAGCAGCCCGTCGTCCCACGGTTCGATGAACGTGAGCACCGGCGAACGATCCTTGGGGGGCGTTTCCAGCAACGTCAGGTCCCGCAATCCGGCGAGCGACAGGTGCAGCGTGCGGGGGATCGGCGTCGCCGTCAGCGTCAGCACGTCGACGCTCAGCTTCAGAGCCTTCAGGCGCTCCTTGTGCTTCACCCCGAAGCGGTGCTCCTCGTCCACGATCACCAGGCCGAGGTCCTTGAACGACACATCCTGGGAGAGCAGCCGGTGCGTGCCGATCACCACATCGAGCGATCCGTCCACGAGCCGCGACAGTGCCGCCGCGCTCTCGCGGGGAGACCGGAACCGCGATAATACCTCGAGTCGCACGGGATAGTCGGCGAGCCGCTCCCGGAACGTCCGCCCGTGCTGCTCCGCGAGAATGGTCGTCGGCACCAGCACGGCGACCTGCTTCCCCGCCTGGACTGCCTTGAAGGCGGCGCGCAGCGCGACCTCCGTCTTGCCGTAGCCCACGTCGCCCACGAGGAGCCGGTCCATCGGGCGGGCCCGCTCCATGTCGCGCTTTACCTCGACGGTCGCCCGCACCTGGTCGGGGGTGTCCTCGTACAGGAAGGCCGACTCCAGCTCGCGCTGCCACTGAGTGTCCGGAGGGAAGGCGAAGCCGGGTGCGAGCTGCCGGCGCGCGTACAGCGCGAGCAGCTCCTGCGTCATGGCGCGGATCGCGGCCCGGGTCTTGTCGCGCTGCCGCTGCCAGCTGGTGCCGCCGAGCCGGTGCAGACGCGGCGGCGGCGCGTCGCCGTCCCCCGGTGAGCGATACGGCTCGAGCTGGTCCAGCCGGTACAGCGGGACGTTGAGCCGGTCGCCGCCCTCGTACTCGACGACCGCCACTTCCAGCGTGGCCTCGCCCACCGCGATGGTCTGCAGTCCGCGAAAGATCCCGATGCCGTGCTCCAGATGGACCACGAAGTCGCCCGGCGCGAGCGGCCGGGACGCGGCCGCAGACGTCGACGTGCGGTAGCGCCGCGGGCGCCGCAGGCGGCGGGCGCGACGGAAGATCTCGTGGTCGGTGAGCACCCGCAGCGCCGGCAGCACGAACCCTGCGTCCAGCGCCCCCACCACGAGCGTCGCCCCCCCGGCGTGCTCGCCGAGCAGGTCCTCGAGGCGCTCCAGCTGTC
>DATDED010000373.1:0-6359 GCA_036523455.1 Gemmatimonadales bacterium | reverse complement strand
AGGTCGTCGCCGTCTTCGCGCGCGTATTGGGTCGTCCGATCCGCAGCGTCCATCAACCTGCCGCCGTGTTTCGAGTGGCGCTCAAGGCGTTGATGCCGCTCTCCCCGGCGGCCGCCAATCTCATGGGCCTGAATTACATCGGGGCCATGGTCGACTCGCCGTACGACGCACGAGATCTCGCACGCTCCCTCGGCATCGCACTGACGACCGCTGAGGGATTCCTGTCCAGCCGCGCGACGGCGTGAGGCCTACGGTCGTTGTGGTCGGCGCCGGGTTCGGCGGATTGCGGGCCGCCCGGGCGCTGCGGCGCACGCCGGTGGACGTGCTGCTCGTGGATCGCAACAACTACCACTTGTTTCAGCCGCTCCTCTATCAGGTGGCGACGGCGGGACTCGAGCCGGAGCAGATCGCCAAGCCGGTGCGCGCCATCCTGCGCGGCCAGCGCAATTTCGATTTTCGCCTGGCCGACGTGTCGGGCGTGGACTTCGCCGGCCGTCGCCTGCTCACGGGCGACGGGGCGATCGCCTACGACTACCTGATTCTCGCCACCGGCGCCCAGACGAACTTCTTCGGGCTGGCCGGCGTGGCCGAGCATGCGCTCACGCTGAAGGACATCCCCGACGCGGTGCGCATCCGCAACCACGTGCTGGCGTGCTTCGAGCAGGCGATGTTCGAGCCGGATGCGGAACGGCGTCGCGCGCTGCTCAGCTTCGTCGTCGTGGGCGGCGGCCCCACGGGGGTCGAGATGGCGGGATCGCTGTCGGAGCTGATCCGCCTCGTCCTGGTGAAAGACTATCCCCGGCTCAATCTCAAGGACGTGCGCATCCTGCTGCTCGAGGCGGGCGACCGGGTGCTCGCCGGGTTCACGCCGCGCCTGTCGGAGGCGGCGGCGGCGACACTCTGGAAGAAGCACGTCGAGGTGCGGCACGGTGCCCAAGTGGTGGACTTCGACGGCGCCGCAGCCCGGCTGAAGAGCGGTGAGGTGATCCCGGCGCGCACCCTCATCTGGGCGGCCGGCGCCCGCGCGGCCCCGCTCGCCGGGCAGCTGGGAATCCCGACCGCGCACTTGGGCCGCGTCGTGGTCCAGCCCACGCTGCAGCTCGCCGGCCATCCCGAGGTGTTCGTGGTCGGCGATTCCGCGTTTCTCGAGGCGCAGGGACCCTCGCTGCCGATGATGGCCCCGGTGGCGATCCAGATGGGCGAGACCGCCGCGGCGAACATCCGTGGGGCTCTCGCGGGCCGGCCGCCCGTGGCGTTCCGCTACCGCGATCCGGGGACGCTGGCCACCATCGGACGAAACGCCGCGGTCGCGCGTATCCATGGCGTGTCGTTCAAAGGATTCCCGGCGTGGGTCGTCTGGCTGGTGGTGCACCTGATCCAGTTGATCGGATTTCGCAACCGCTTGTTCGTCTTGACCAATTGGGCGTGGGACTACTTCTTTTACGAAAGAGCGGTGCGACTCATAACTGACGAGCGACACTAGACCAGAAGACCCAACGCTAGCACACACTTAGCCCCGGCCAGCGGTCGGGGCTTTGTGCTGCCAGGCCACGGCCCGAGCCCGGGTTCAGAAATAGAATTGGCCCGTGAGCGCTACACGCGCGAGCTCCACCGTGACCACGTCCGAGGTCCCGGGGTTGGGGTTGGGGAAGGGGGCTGAAGTGCTGTTGTGGGTGTACGTCAAATCCACCTGCCACTGCGCTCCGAGGCCCAGATGCGGTGTGACGAGCCACGTGCCCCCGACGTTCACGAATACACCGGCCCCGTAGCCCTTCATCGTCTGGGTGACGGTGCCCTGCGTCGCACTCTGGCGTTCGTAGATGAACGACAAGCCCAGGGTGGTCCAGCGGTATACATGGGGGTCCAGCAGGTGATAGGCGCGGGTGCCGAGGCTGAGAGAGGCACTGGCGCTGTTGCCGTGGCTCGCCGGGCTGGCGGTGGTCGAGCCGTGGGTGTACCCGCCGTTGAGATCGAGGAGCATGGCGTGGGTTGGGCTCGTGAAGTGTAGGGCGCCAGCGCCAGCAAAGCCGCTCCCAACGCGGAAGTCGACGCCCCACTGGCCCCTATGGAATCGCGCTGAGTCCGGGACCTGAGCTGCCAGGGCGGGAGCCAACAGGAAGGAGGCGAGAAGAGACGTCGGAGCGAACAGGCCGAGGAAACGGCGTGGACACATGGGGCCCCCTCGAAGAGATGGTCTTGGAGCGACTTGGTGCTGCTCAGGGCAACTTATACGCCGTTATCGAATGACGTCCTCATTTAAGGGACCCGTAAGCAGGTGTCCTTGGCGATACATAGGCGGACACCGTTGGGAGACAGTACCCTTACTTGCGGGTCGGGGCTGAGAGCTACTTTTTCTATGACCGCGCCGTCCGTTTGATCACGCGTTGAGACCCGGAGGATCCATCGTCATGCGTCCCCCCTCGTACGGTGTCGTACTCGCTCTCACTCTGGCGGCCTGCGGCAAAGCCGCGCCCGCTGCTCAGACGCCCACGCCGGCCCGCAACGGGGGCGGCGCGGCGCCCTCCGCGGCAGCGACGGCGGCGCAGCAGGATACCGGGCGCGCGCGACCCGGAGGGACGGAAGGTCCCAAGCCCTACAATCAGGTGATCACCAAGGAGGCGATCACCGATTCGGGCGTGTTCCTGGTGCACCGCATCGGGGAGAAACTCTTCTACGAGATCCCGCGCGCCCAGCTGGACAAGGAATTCCTGCTGGTGGTCGACTACGCCGGGACCCCCGAGGGGACGCGCTACGGCGGCGAGGAGCTCGACAGCCGCGTGGTCCGCTGGGAGCGCATGGCGAATCGCGTGCTGCTGCGCGGCAAGAGCTACGACATCGTGGCCGACAGCTCCACCACCGTGTCGCGGGCGGTGCGGCTGTCCACGATCGAGCCGGTGCTGATGAGCTTCGACGTCGCCGCGTTCAGTCCGAAGGACTCGAACCTGGTCATCGAAGTGACCAAGCTCTACACGACCGACGTGCCCGAATTCAACACGCGCCGGGTGTTCCGGCTGCGGCGCCTCGATCCGGCGCGCTCGCTCGTCGAATCGGCCCGGTCGTTCCCAACGAACATCGAAGTCCGCGCGCTGCACACCTTCGAGGGCGATTCCGTGCCGGGCAACGACCGCGGACTCGGCACCGCGACCTTCGAGATGCACTACTCGATGGTGCTCCTGCCCGAGCGGCCCATGGCGCGGCGCTTGTGCGACAACCGCGTCGGGTACTTCGCCGTGCGGCAGGTCGACTACGGCCTCGACCGGCCCGTGGTCACGACGCGCTGCTACATCACCCGCTGGCGGCTCGAGCCCAAGGATCCCAACGCCGCGGTCAGCGATCCCATCAAGCCGATCGTGTTCTACCTCGACCCGGCGACCCCCGAGCGCTGGGCGCCCTGGATCATCAAGGGCGTGCAGGCGTGGGAGCCGGTGTTCCGCGCGGCCGGGTTCTCCAACGCCATCACGGCCCGCCGCGCCCCGACGCCGCAGGAAGACCCCGAATTCGACCTCGACGACGCGCGCTATTCGACGATCCGCTGGCTCCCGTCGCAGATCGAAAACGCCTACGGCCCGCACACCAGCGATCCGCGGACGGGGGAGATCCTGCAGTCGAACATCGGGTGGTTCCAGAACATCACCAGCCTGCTCCAGGCCTGGTACTGGGTGCAGGCCGGCGCGGTCGATCCACGCGCCCGCCAGCTGCCGCTCCCCGATTCGCTGATGGGACAGATGGTGGCGTATGTCGCGACCCACGAGGTCGGGCACACCCTCGGCCTGCCGCACAACCAGCTGTCCTCGGGCCTGTATCCCGTGGATTCCCTGCGCAGTCCCACCTATACGCGGCGCAACGGCACCTCGTATTCGATCATGGATTACGCCCGCAACAACTACGTCGCCCAGCCGGGGGACGACGTCCAGCTCATGCCGACCCTGGGACCGTGGGACTACTACGTGATCGACTGGGGCTACCGCCGCATTCCGGGCGCCGCGACCCCCGACGCCGAGCGCCCCCTGCTCGATTCGCTCGCCCGGCTGCAGGACGCCAGCCCGTGGCTGCAGTTCGGCAACCCGGACGGAATCGACCCCCGCACGCAGACCGAGGCGCTGGGCGACGATCCGGTGAAGGCCACGCGGTACGGGCTGGCGAACATCAAGCGCCTCGTCCCGATGCTGCTGCCGGCGACGACCACCGACGCGCTCGAGGACTACGGGCTGCTCGACGACCTCTACGACCGGCTGATCCAGCAGTGGGCCTTCGAAATGGGGCACGTCGCCGTCGTGCCGGGCGGCGTGTGGCGGCACGAGAAGTATCCCGATCAGCGCGGGTCGATTCACCAGCCCGTGCCGCGCGCGCGGCAGGCGGAGGCGGTGCGCTTCCTCAACGAGAACGCGTTCGCCACGCCGGGCTATTTCCTCGACACCGCGGTGCTGCGGCGCATCGAGCCGACCGGGTTCGTGGAGCGGATCCGCACCCGGCAGACGGCGGTGCTGAATACGCTGCTCCAGGACTCGCGCCTGTCGCGGCTGGCGGAGCAGGGCGCCACGATGCCGGCGGGCACCGCCTACACCCTCACCGACCTGCTGGACGATCTGCGTAGCGGCATCTTCTCCGAGGTCGGCGCCGCGCGACCCAGCGTGGACGCCTACCGGCGCAACCTCCAGCAGGCGTTCGTGGATCAGATGAACCGGCTGATCAACACACCGCTCGTGACGCCGCTGCCGCCCGGCTTCGGAGGCTTCCCCGGCTTCACGCCGCCGCCGCCGCGCCCGGCCGACGCACGCTCGGTGGCCCGCCTCGAGCTGCGTGAGCTGCAGACGTCCCTCGGCACCGCAGCGGGACGCGCGGCCGACCGGACCACGCGGGCGCACTTCCTGGATCTGCAGGCGAGGATCGGGCAGATACTGAATCCGCCGCGGTAAGGGCGGGAGAGAGGCTATCAGCTATCGGCTATCAGCTATCGGCTATCGGCAACACCAGGTCACAAGCGCCTGACCGATAGCCGATAGCCGATAGCTTCCTTCATGCTCTCCACCTCCACTACCCACAAACAGGTCCGTCTTCGCGACCGCCCGCTGCTCCAGGCGCTCGCCGCGTGGTACGCCCTCGTCTGGATCGTGACGGCGATCCGGCCGTTCGACCGGCACGACTGGCTGCTCGAGAACATTCTGGTGGTACTCGTCCTGGCGCTGCTGGTCGGGTCCTATCGCGTGTTCCCACTCTCGGACCTGTCGTATCTGCTGATCGCCGCGTTCATGACGCTGCACGCGATCGGCGCGCACTGGACCTACGCCCAGGTGCCGGCCGGCTTCTGGCTGCAACGGGCGCTGGGGCTCGCGCGCAATCCGTTCGACCGGCTGGTGCACCTCTGCTTCGGCCTGCTGCTCGCCTATCCCATCCGTGAGGTGTTCCTGCGGGTCGCCAACGCGCGCGGCTTCTGGGCCTACTACCTGCCGCTCGACGTGACGCTGGCGTTCAGCGCGTTGTACGAGATCATGGAGATGGTGGTGGCCACGCTCGTGGCCCCGGGCACTGGGGACGCCTGGCTCGGCACCCAGGGCGACGTGTGGGACGCCCAGAGGGACATGGCGATGGCCGCGACCGGCGCGCTGCTCTGCATGGTCGTCACCGCCACGGTGCGTCGGCTGCGCCGGCGGCCACCGGTGCTGCTGGCAGGCGGGTAATCGGTCGTCGGTAGCCGGTCATCGGTCGTCGGTCATCGGTCGTCGGTCCCGATGACAGAAAACCGAGAACACTGGCAGCGGCGCCAATCCGACCGCAACTTCCTCCTACCCAATTCCGGAGCTCCCCGTGCGTCCCGTTCACGCACTCATCGCCGGCCTGCCGTTCGCCTTCGCGTCCGCGCCGCTGCACGCTCAACAGATCGCCACGGTGGAGCTGTCCCCCGCGCACGCGAGCGTCACCGCCGGCGACACGATCCGGTTCCGCGTCACGGCGCGAGACTCCGCCGGTGGCGTCCTGACGGGGGCGCGCACCGAGTGGTTCGCGACCCCGTTCGACATCGCGGCCGCCGACTCGAACGGGTTGGTCACGACGACGCGCCCCGGGCAGACCTACGTGTTCGCCCTGGTGGGCGGGAAGCCGGGGTTCGCCACCCTGGACATCGTCGAGCGCCCCGCGGCCCGGATCGAGATTACGGCTCCGGGCGGGCGAACCAGCCTGGTCGTGGGAGAAGTCGTGCCGTTGACGGTGCACGCCGTCACCGCGGTGGGCGATCCCGTGGGCGAGGGGCGCGGTCTCCCCGGCGTGCAGTGGCGCTCGTTGGGACCCGCGGTCGCCGAGGTGTCGTCGAGCGGCGTCGTACGCGCCAAGGCCGTCGGTCGCGCCACGATCGCGGCCGCACT
>DATDED010000372.1:0-7085 GCA_036523455.1 Gemmatimonadales bacterium | reverse complement strand
TCGAAGTGCTGCACCTCTTCGGACACGATGCGCTCGACGGCGGGGATCTCGCGGCGTCGCAGGTCCAGGTTGTCACGCAGCCGCTCCTGCAGGGCATCGAGGTCGTACACCTGGACGCCGGGCAGCTGCGCGACCTCGGGCTCCACGTCGCGCGGCACCGCGATGTCCACGAAGCAGCGCCGCCGCCCGTCGCCGGTCGGCCCGATCGCGCGCTCCACCAACTCCCGGGTCACGACCGCGTGGGGCGCTCCGGTGGAGCAGAGGATCGCGTCGGCAGCGCGCACGGCGGCTTCGAGATCGTGCCAGCCGAGCGCCGTCGCGCCGCCCCACTCCTGGGCGAGCGCCTCCGCGTGGGCCGCGGTGCGGCTGATCACGCTGAGCTGCCGGACGCCGCTCTCGCGCAGCGCGAGCCCCGCGAGCCGGCCCATCTTCCCCGTGCCGACTACGAGTACCGCCATGCCCCCGAGATCGCCGGCGAGTTCCACCAGCAGCCGGACCGCCTCGGTGCTCACGCTGGCCGGATGCCGGCAGATCCCCGTCTCGGTGCGCGCCCGCCGTCCAGCGCGGGTCGCGGCACGGAACGCGGCTTCGAGCACCGGTCCGGTAGCGCCTTCGCTCGCCGCCGTCTGGAACGCCGTCGCCACCTGGCCCAGCACCTCGGATTCGCCGACCACCATCGAGTCGAGCCCGGCAGCGACCCGGCACAGGTGGCGCAGCGCGGCCAGTCCGGTGTCGCCGTAGGTGTGCGGGCGCAGCATGGGGAGCGGCAGGCCGGAAATTGCCGCGAGCAGCTGCAGCAGCGAATCAGAGATGTCCGGCGGGTGGGACGCGCCGTCTACCGGAGCGGCGTACAGCTCGGTGCGATTGCAGGTCGAGAGAATGACGAGCTCGCCCAGACCCGCACTGGACCCGAGCTCCCGAACCTCGGGGGCGCGCAGCAGGTCTCGCTGCGCCTCGGGACCGAGGGCGAGCCGCTCCCGCAGGGAGAGCGGCGCGGTGCGGTGGTTGATGCCGGTGCAGGCGAGCGGCATGCTCGCATGCTAGGCCCGGTCTTCATGAAGCACTATTCGGAGGGTTTCTTCCGTAGTTCTACGTCAGCGCGACTTCATGCTGGCTTCATCGGACTCCCAGCTCATCGAGGTGCCGCAGCATGTCGGCCGGATCCTGATAGACCCGGTACGCGCCCGAGCGCTCCAGCTCGTCCTGCCCGTAGCCGCCTGACAGCAGTCCTACGCCGAGCGCCCGGGCCCGCTGCGCGGCGAGCAGGTCCCAGACGCTGTCCCCGACGACTACGGACTCCGTGATCGGGACTCCAAGCCGCTCGGCTGCCGCAAGGAAGAGGTCGGGGTCGGGCTTGGCGTGCTCTACGTGATCGCGCGTGATGACGGGGACGCCGGCGGGAACGCCGAGCATCTCCAGGGTCGGCCGGGCACTCTCGAGCCAGCCGCTGGTGGCGACCGCCCAGGGAACGCGGAGGCGGGTCAGGTGCGCCAACAGATCGCGGGCTCCGGGCAGCAACCGCACCGTCTCCGCCATCCGCGCGTAGGCTTGCGCGTGGAACCGGCGCACCTGCTCCGCCTCCTCGGGACTCATCTCGCGTCCCGTTTCCCGCAGGAACGCGTTCACCAGCAGCCCGCCGCTCATGCCGATGCGCCGGTGGATGCGCCACACCGAGAGTGGAACGCCCACGCGCTCCAGCGCCTCGCGCCAGGCGAGCACGTGCTGGTACACGCTGTCCACCAGCGTGCCGTCGAGATCGAACACGAGTGCCGGGGAACCGCTCATCCTCCGCCCACGCGCCGTCCCAGGATCATCTTGACGAGCAACCGGTCGGTCGCCGGAGTGAGTCCCACGCCGATACCCAGGTTGAACTCCCAGTCGTCCCCGAAGTCGAGATTCACCGCGGGGTAGATCTGCTGCGAGCTCTGATTCAGTCCGGCCGGGTCATTCACAGGGCCGAACCCGCCGTAGTACTCGAGCGCCACGTTCACGCGGGGTGAGACATCGATCGCCGCCTGGGCGTTGGGGGAGAACTCGAAGCCCGCGCCGGCGCCCGGTCCCTTGAGGGCGCGATCGAACACCGGGTTGAGCGAGATGTAGAGAGGCCCGAAGCGCCGGTCCACGATCGGACGGATCTCCCAGCTCCAGGTGTCCTCCGAGTACGACCGGCGCGTATAGCCGATCTCCTGCGACAAGCTCACCCCCACCGGCCAGTGCCAGCGCGCGGGCACGCTGAGCCGCGGCCGCACGTGGTCACCCACCCACTCCAGGCCTGTCCCGGACTGGGTGCTGGTGAAGAGGTAGAACCCCACCTCGAGCCAGTCGCTGAACCCGTGGGTGATCTCGACCGTCTCGTGCAGCGCGTGACGGCTGGTGAGCACGCCGGCCGATCCAGGTCGGCCGTCGAAGGTGTAGTTGCTGTGCAGCTCCAGCATCGTCGCGCCGACAGGCACCAGCTCCGAGCCGTACACCTGGATCTCATAGTTGTCCTGCGCCCGGATGGCGCGAGCCCCGAGGAGGACCAGCAGGCACAGCACGAGTGAAGGCTTCTTCACGCCGGCTTCGTGAAGCCTTGAGCCCTTCCTCACTTTGTTTATGGCCGTGACCCACACGTTGGCCGACCTCCCCTTCGGTAGTGACGCCGTGCTGGCCCAGCTCGCGGTCCCGGCCGACGACGCGGCGCGGCTGATGGAGCTGGGCTTTCTGCCCGGTGCTGTGGTCCACGCCGTGCGCGCCGCCCCCGGAGGCGACCCGCGCGTGTTCCGCGTGGACGGCGCCGAAATCGCCCTGCGGCGCGAAACGGCGCGCCTGCTGCACCTGCTGCCCGTGCCGTGAGCGGCTGCCACGATTGCGCGCTGGCGGCCCACGTCGATTCCGGAGCGACGTCCGGGGTCGCGAGCGTCGCGCTCGTCGGGCCGCCCAACTCCGGGAAATCCTCGCTCTTCAACCGGCTCACCGGCCTGCGCCAGAAGGTCGCGAACTACCCGGGCGTCACGGTGGAACAACGGCACGGCCGGGTGCGGCTCGGCGCGGGGCGCGACGTCCAGCTGCTCGACCTCCCCGGCACCTACGCGCTGCAATCGCGCTCCGAGGACGAGCGCATCACCGACGACGTGCTGCACGGCCGCATGCCGGGGATCCCGCGGCCCGACGCGATCCTCCTGGTGCTCGACTCGACCAACCTGGCGCGCCACCTCGTGCTGGCGGCGCCGGTCCTGTCGCTCGGCCTCCCCACGCTCGTGGTCCTCAACCTGACGGACGACCTCGAGCGGCGCGGTGGCTCGCTCGACCCCGCCGCCCTCGCCGAGCAGCTCGGCGCGCCGGTCGCGCTGGCGAGCGCCGCCACCGGGCGGGGACTCGACACGATACGCCAATTCCTCGCGGGCCGCTTCGCCGTCCCCGGCCGCATCCCGCTGCCGGTGGCGCAGAATATCCCCGCCTGCCGGTTGTGGGCGGGACGACTCGCGTCCCAGTCCACGTACCGGGCACCGGCGCCGCCGCTCTGGACCCGTCGTCTGGACGGTGTGTTCCTCCATCCGGTGGTAGGGCCGCTGCTGCTCCTGGCGGTCGTGCTCGGCGTATTCCAGGCGATGTTCGCCGCCGCGGCGCCCCTCTCGGACGGGCTCGAAGCGGTGGTCGGCGTCGCGGGTCAGTGGACCGGCGCCCTGCTGCCGGCCGGCGTGGTTCGCGACCTGCTGGTGCAGGGGGTGTTGGCGGGCGTCGGATCGGTGATCGTGTTCCTGCCGCAGATCGCCGTCCTCTTCCTCTTTATAGGGATCCTGGAAGACTCGGGGTACCTGGCGCGGGCGGCGCTCATCGCCGACCGCACCATGGCGCGCATCGGGTTGCAGGGGAAGTCTTTCATCCCGCTGCTCTCCGCCTATGCCTGCGCGGTGCCGGCGATCCTCGCCACCCGCACCATCGAGAGCAAACGCGACCGGCTCGCGACGATCCTCGTCGCCCCCTTCATGACGTGCGCCGCGCGGTTGCCGGTCTACGCCCTGATCATCGCGGCCTTCCTGCCGAACACCCCGCTGCTCGGTCCCGTGTTCGGGGTTCGCGCCGCCGCGCTGCTCGGCCTCTACGTCCTCGGGTTCCTCGCCGCGGTGGGAACGGCGCTGCTGCTCCGGTCCACGATCCTCAAGGGCGATCGCGCGCCCTTCCTGCTCGAGCTGCCACCCTACCGCTGGCCCACGCTGCGCTCGCTCGGGCTTCGGCTGGTGGATCGCTCGCGTGCGTTTCTCACCCGGGCCGGGACGGTGATTCTGGGCGTGACGGTGGGGCTGTGGCTGCTGTGCCACCTGCCGCTGGTGAACGGGCAGGCTCCCGATCTCACGCACAGCGTCGCCGGGACGATGGGCCGGACGATCGAGCCCGCCATCCGGCCGCTCGGCTTCGACTGGAAGATCGGGGTGGGGCTGGTCACCTCGCTCGCCGCGCGCGAGGTGATCGTCGGCACGCTCGGCACCATCCACGGCATCGAGAGCGACGCCGGCTCGGCCGGCCTGCAACAGGCGCTGCGCCACGACCTCACGCCGGGGGGCGCGATCGCGCTCCTCGTCTTCTTCGCGTTCGCGATGCAGTGCGTGTCCACGATCGCCGTGACGCGACGGGAGACGGGAGGTTGGCGCTACCCCCTCCTGCAGTTCAGCTACATGCTGGCCCTCGCCTACGGCGGGGCGCTGCTCGCGAAGGCGCTCATCGGTTAGCCGCTCGCCCCCGTGTAGCGCTTGAGCGCCGCCCGCCACAGCAGGCGTGAGAGGATGAACGCCACCGCGCCGACGGCCGCGGCGATGACTCCCACCGCGGGCCCGAGGCGGCCGGTGAGCGCCGCCGCCGGGATCGTCGTCGTCCAGGCGATCGGCAGCAGATAGACGAAGACGAACCGCAGCGCGCCTGGGTACGCCGACACGGGGTAGCGCGCTCCCTCGTACACCGCGTCGAACAGCACCGAGAGGTTCTCCACCGAGACGAACCAGAAGGCGAGACTCATCAGCGCCACCCAGATCGCGTAGACCACCACCGCGGCCGCGGCGAGCGCGACGACGAAGGCGAACGACTGCAGCACCGTCGGCGTGTGGCCCAGCCGGATCAGCGCATAGCCGGCGAGCGCCAGCCCCAGCACGATGTCCGACACGCGCCACAGGTCGAGCTGGCGGAACGAGACGAACAGCTGCGGGTCCACCGGGCGCACCAGCACGAGGTCCAGCGAGCCGGTCTTCACCTCGCCCGCGAGCTGGCCGATCCCCGGCCGCAGCACCGCCTCGACCACGCCCGTCAGCGCGTTGAACACCCCGAGCAGCACGACGACCTCCCAATAATCCCAACCCCCGAGTCGCGCGGTGTGCCGGAAGAACAGGGCCAGCGTGAGCAGGGCGGTCCCGATCCAGAACAGCGTCCCCAGCACGCTCGCGACGAAATTGGCGCGGTATTGCAGCTCCTCGGCGACATTGAGTCTGACGAGCGCGCCGAGCACCCTCGCCCACCGGGGTACCCTTCCCCCTTCCCGCTTCCCCCTTCCCTCGTCGTTCATCCTCCGACTGCTCCATAGCGCCGCAACCCGCGCCCCCAGGCGAGCCAACACGCGCCCCCCCACAGTCCGACCCAGACAATCTGCTCGGCGAATCCGCGCAGGAGCGTCGTCCCGTCCGCCGCCGCGCCGGTCAGGACTTCCACGGGGAAGGCGAGCATGCCGTGGAACCAGAGCACGTGCGCCAGGCCCGCGATCGCGGGCGGCAGCAGCGCCAGCGGGGCGATGCGGCCCGCGAGGAACATCGCGATGCCGCCGTGCAGCTCCATGATGGCCGTGGCGCGGGTGGTCCAGAAAGCGAGCAGGCCGGTCGTGAAGCTGATGAGGAACCGCATGGCAGCCGCGAGTACCACGGCGACCGCCGTGAGCGCCCAGACACCGGGCGCGAACGGGAGGCGCACCGCGGGCCAGAAGAGCGCCACGAGCAGCCACACGCCGCCGATGATGGCCGTGCTGCGCGCCTTGTACGCGATGTTCTCCGCCAGCGCTTCGTGCGCGGGGTGCAGCGGCCGGGCCAGCCGGTAGTTCAGCTCGCCCTCGCGGATCCAGCGGTCGAGGTACCAGGAGTCCCAGGCGATCGTGAGCTGATTGACCAGCGTCATGGCGAAGAAGTAGCGGGCGAAGTCGGCACGGGCGTAGCCCGCGATCTCCCCTGCGCCGGCGATCGCCCACCAGATGCCTAGTGCGATGGCCGGCTCGGTCACGCCCCACAGCACCCACAGCACGATCGATGCGCGGTACTGGAGATCCACGAGCCAGGCATTGCGGATCAGCACGCTGTAGCGCTCGAGCCATCTCCGGACGGCGCTCATTCCTCGCCCGGCTCCTCGTCCGCGCCCTGGGCGAACGCCTGACGGATCACCTCCTCGATCGGCGGATCTTCTATGGACAGGTCCGCCACCGGGAGGGCGGCGAGCAGCCGGGCGCTCGCCGCCGCCGCGTCCTCGCGCGGCACCTCGAGCACAGCGTTGGGGAAATGGAAGCTCGTGACCGTACCGAACGCCGCCAGCGCGTCGGTGGTCACGGAGTCGCCCAGCACCAGGCTGAGCCGCTTGGTACGCGCGATGCGGGCGACCAGCGCGTCGAGCGCGCCGTCGTAGAGCAGGCGGCCGCGATTGATCATGAGCACGCGCGAGGCGAGCGCGGTCACGTCCTGCATGTAGTGCGACGTGAGCAGGATCGTGGCGCCGTAGCGGTCGCGGTACGTCGTCAGGAAACGGCGGATTGCGTCCTGAGCGGAGACGTCGAGGCCGAGCGTCGGCTCGTCGAGAAACAGGATGGGCGGGCGGTGCAGCAGGGCGGCGGCCAGCTCGCACTTCATCCGTTCGCCGAGGGAGAGCTGGCGCACCGGCTTGTCCACCACGGCGCCGAGCTCCAGCAGCTCCACCATCTCCGCGGTGCGGGAGCGGAAGTCGGGGAGGGGGATGTCGTAGATCACCCGGTTCAGGAGGAACGTCTCCTCGGCCGGCAGGTCCCACACGAGCTGTTGGCGGTTACCGAGCACCAGCGCGATGCGTCGCTTGAAGTCTGGGCCGCCGGTCCAGGGGTCGAAGCC
>DATDED010000371.1:0-3223 GCA_036523455.1 Gemmatimonadales bacterium | reverse complement strand
GGTGTCACCGACATCCGGTTCGTCGCAGCCCGCCGGTTCGGGCGCCTCACGGTCGGGGCCGGATTGCACCTGTTGGCGGGGTCGACTCGTTTCCAGTTCGTCCGCAACTTCACCGACACGTCGGCCTACGGCGACGTGGCCCAGAGCGGGGAAGTCGCCTACCGGGGCTCCGGGGGCTCGGCCAGCGCGATCCTGAGCGTGAGCCGTCAGCTGGAGCTGGCCGGCTTCTTTCGCACTGACTCTCGCCTGCGCAGCGAGGAGAACGGCGCCACGGTCGCGCACAACGACCTCCCGACCACGTATGGCGGCGCGATCCGCTGGCGGCCGGCGCCGGAGGCGGCGATCGCGGCATCGCTGACGTACCGGGGGTGGGCCAGTGCCGTGGATTCGAACGCCTACAACACCACGAACTGGTCGGCGGGTGCGGAGTTCGGCCGCGCCCTGCCGCTGCGGATCGGCGTGCGCGGCGGGACGTTGCCGTTCGGGCCGGGCGGCCGGGCGCCGCGCGAAACCGCTTTTGCCGCCGGCACGGGGCGCGTCTTTGCGGGCGGACGCGGCATTATCGACGTGACGGTGGAGCGCCTGCGGCGGACCGGCGCCGGGCTGACCGAGACGGCGTGGACGGTCCTGTTCGGCGTCGCCGTCCGGCCGTGAACGTCTACTTCCATACCTTCGGCTGCAAGGCCAACCAGTACGACACCGAGCGCGTCCGCCAGGCGTTCGCCGATGCCGGTGTAAGCGTCGTGGACGCGCCCGAAGCCGCCGACCTCGCGGTCATCAATTCCTGCACCGTGACGCACGAGAGCGAGGCGAAACTGCGTCGCTACGTGCGGCGACAGGCGCGCGCCGGCCGGGATGCGATCGTGATGGGGTGCGCCGCCGCACTGGACGGCGGGGTCCTCGCCGCGCTCCCGGGCGTGCGGGCCGTGGTGGGCGGCGCCGATCCGCTGCCGGTGCTGCGGGCGGCAGGCGTAGCCGTCGAGCGCGTGGATCCGGTACTGCGCCGCTTCAGTGCGGGCGCGCGCGGCTGGCTCAAGATCCAGGACGGCTGCGACGAGCATTGCACCTTCTGCGCGACGACGGTCGCGCGGGGGGCGAACCGCTCCCGCGCCGTGGCCGAGATCGTCGCGGAAGCGAAGGCGCTGGCGGCGCACCATGCCGAGCTCGTTCTTACCGGGGTCCACATCGGGACGTACGGGCAAGACAGGGAAGGGGGAAGAGGGAAGAGGGAAGGGGTGACGCTGGGTGCCCTGCTCGAGGCGTTGGTGGGCGCGGTGCCCGGCGTGCGGTTCCGGCTCTCCTCGGTCGAAGCGACGGAGGTGGATGACCGGCTCGCCCGGCTGTTGGTCGAGGCGCCGCGGCACGTCGCTCCGCACTTGCACGCGCCGCTGCAATCCGGGGCCGATCGCCTGCTCAAGCGCATGGGTCGGCACTGGTACACGGCGGCCTCGTATCGGGCGCGCCTCGAGTGGCTCGCGGAACGGCTGTCGGTGTTCGGCCTGGGGGCCGACGTGATCGCGGGGTTCCCCGGAGAGACCACCGCCGACCACGACGCCACCCTCGCGCTCATCGACGCGCTGCCGTTCACCTACCTGCACGTGTTTCCGTTCAGCGTGCGACCGGACGCACCGGCTGCCCGGATGGCGGCGCGGGTGCCGGAGGCGGTCGTCCGGGAGCGGGCGCGGGAGCTGCGCGCGCTGGGTGACGCCAAGGCCGACGCGCATCGGGCTCATCGACGTGGGGCGCGAGCCGACGGCGTCGTGTGCGGCCGCGCCGGCGGCCTCGTGGATGTGCTGACGGAGGACTACCTCTCGGTCTATCTTTCGAGCGAGGCCTGGGACGGACGTCCCCGGCTGGACGTGACCGTGGACTGACCGTGCCGCGCATTTACATCGAAACCTACGGCTGCCAGATGAACGTCGCGGACTCCGAGCTCATGCTCGGGAGCCTGAGCCGGGAAGGGTACGTCCAGACCGACGATCCGGCGGCGGCGGACGTGCTGCTGGTCAATACATGCGCGGTGCGCGACCACGCCGAGCAGCGTGTGCTGGGCCGCATGGGCGAGCTGAAGCGCTACAAGCGCCCCGGCGGGGTGCTCGGGGTCGTAGGGTGCATGGCCCAGCGTCTCGGACCGAAACTGCTGGAGCGCGTCCCCCAGGTGGACCTGGTCATCGGCCCCGACGGCTACCGTGGCCTGCCCGAGCTGATCGCGCGGGCCCGCGGCGGGGAGCGCACCGCCGACACGACCTTCCGGAGCTGGGAGCACTACGAGGACGTCCCGGCGGTGCGGGGGGACGCGGTATCGGCGTTCGTCACGGTGCAACGTGGCTGCGATTATCGGTGCACCTTCTGCGTGGTTCCGATGACGCGCGGGCCGGAGCGGAGTCGCAAGTTGGAGGACGTGGTGGGCGAGATCGGGAGTCTCGCCGCCCGGGGCACCTCCGAGGTCACGCTCCTTGGCCAGACGGTCAACAGCTACCACGACGGCACGCACGACTTCGCCGACCTGCTGCGCGCGGTGGGCGCGGTCCCCGGCATCCGCCGGGTGCGCTTCACCTCGCCCTATCCGACGGATTTCACGGACCGGGTCCTCTCGGCCATCGCCGGGACCGGGGCAGTGTGCGAGCACGTCCACCTGCCGGTGCAGAGCGGCAGCTCGCGGGTGCTCAAGCGCATGCTGCGCCGCTACACGCGCGAGCGCTATCTCGAGGTCGTGGACGCCCTGCGGGCGGCCGTGCCGGGCATCGCGCTCACGACCGACATCATCGTGGGATTCCCCGGCGAGACCGAAGCGGACTTCGTCGAGACGCTGTCGCTGGTCGAGCAGGTGGCGTTCGACGACGCGTTCACGTTCAAGTACTCCGTGCGCGAGGACACGCCCGCCGTCCGCCTCAAGGATCACGTGCCCGATGCCGTGGCGGGCGAGCGGCTGGAGCGGCTCGTCGCGCTGGTCCGCGCCGTGGCCCGCCGCCGGAACATGGCGCTGGTGGGCACCACGCATGAAGTGCTGGTCGAAGGACGCGCCAAGCGCGGCGGCATGCTGCAGACCCGGTCGCGCACCAACAAGGTGGCGCTGGTCGATGGGCCCGACGGCTGGATCGGGACCTACCGGCGGGTCCGGTTCACCGGCACGACCGGGTCCACCTTCACCGCGTGGCCGGCGGAACAGGAGGCTGCGCTCGTGGGGTAACGAACGTCACCATGGAAGCGACGCAGAAGGAGT
>DATDED010000370.1:0-2290 GCA_036523455.1 Gemmatimonadales bacterium | reverse complement strand
TCACAGAGGAGTGCGAGCAGAAGATCTGGCCGCTGGTCCCGGCGGACGCGAGTCGCATCATCCGCCACAGCGCTGCGGATGCCGGCATCGCCGCCGAGGCGACGGCGTGGCAGGCCGACATGGTGGTCGTGGGCTCGCACGGCAAGGGGGTCGTAGAGCGGATGCTCGTCGGCAGCGTCACCGAGCGGCTGCTCGGCCATCTGCCGGCAGCATTGTTGCTCGTCGTGCCGGTCATCAGGCTGGCGCCGATTCCGCAACCGCAATTCGTGAGCACGCTGAAGATGGCCACCGTGGCCTAGGGCGGGAACCTGCGCTCGCTGCGAGGGTCCGGCGCGGCACGCCGGGCCCTCGCTGCGTTCGTCAGGCGATATCGACCTGCTCGCCGTCCTGCGGGATGCGCACCACCCAGCCGTAGCGCGTGGTGATCGCCTGCGCCATCGCCCGTGCCGCCTCGGGCTCGCCGTGGACGAGGTAGGTGGTCCGGGGCGCGCGTGTGAAACCACCAAGCCACCGCAGTATCTCCGCCTGATCGGCGTGGGCCGAAAGACCGTGGATCGTCTCGACCCGCGCGAGCACCGGCACCTCCTCCCCGAACATCTTGAGGGTCTTGGCGCCGTCCTGCAGCGATCGGCCGCGCGTCCCCGCCGCCTGAAACCCCACCAAGAGCACGGTGGTGCGAGGATCCGGGAGTCGATGCTGCAGGTGGTGCAGGATCCGGCCGCCGGTGGCCATGCCCGAGGCCGATATGATGATGACGGGACCGCGCAGATCGTTTAGTCGTTTCGAGTCCTCCATTGAACGGCAGAACTCGATCTTCTTGGTGCCGAGGGGGTCCTTGCCGTCCTGGATGCGGCGCCGCATTTCCCCATCTTGCTCCTCGACGTGACGACGATAGATCTCCGTGACTTCCGTGGCGGACGGGCTGTCCACGTACACGGGGAGAACGGGGATGCGCCGCTCCTCCTCGAGGCGCTGCAGCAGCCAGAGGACCTCCTGCGTCCGGTCCACCACGAACGCCGGGATGAGCAGTGCTCCTCCTCGCTCGACGGTTTCGTTGACGACTCGCGCCAGCTCGTCCCCCGTCCCCGCCGGGTGCTGGCGATCCCCATAGGTGGACTCGAGCAACAGGACATCGGCCTCGGGTACCGGAGCCGGATCGGGCAGGATGGGCCGGTCGTAACGCCCGAGATCACCGGAGAAGACGACGCGCGGTCCCGCACCCAGTAGCAGATCCACAGTCGCGGCCCCGAGGATGTGCCCCGCGGTCCGATAGGTCACGGACTCATCCCCGGCTACCGGAAACGGCCGGTCATACCCGGCCCGCTCGAGCTGGCCCAGCGCCCGCTCCGCGTCCGCGGCGGTGTAGAGCGGCAGCGCCGGCTTGTGCTTGGTGTAGCCGTAGCGGTTGGCGCGATCGGCTTCCTCCTCCTGGAGGTGGGCCGAGTCCGGTAGCAGCACGCCGAGGAGATCCGCCGTGGCGGGGGTGCAGAAGATCGGCCCACGGTAGCCGCGCCGCACCAGCAGGGGGAGCGATCCGGTGTGGTCGATGTGCGCGTGTGAGATCACCACGGCGTCGATCGTCTTGGGATCGAACGGCGGCTCGCGCCAGTTGCGCAGCCGCAGCTCCTTCAAGCCCTGGAACAGACCGCAATCGAGCAGCACCCGCCGTCCGTTGGCTGTCACGAGGTGCATCGATCCCGTGACGGTGCCGGCAGCCCCCAAAAACTGAATCGTGCTCACCGCTCTCCTCCTTCGATAGAACCAAGCAGCCGCAGGATGCCGTCCAGGATCGTGAGCGGATGCGGCGGGCACCCCGGGACCCACAGGTCCACCGGCACGCCGTCCACACCGGCGCCGACTTCCGGGCTGCCGCGAAATGGCCCGCCGCTCAGGGCACAGGCGCCCACCGCGAGGACGATCTTCGGCGCCGGGACGGCGTCGTAGGTCTTCTGCAGCGCCGCGCGCATGTTGACGTTCACGGCCCCAGTGACGACCAGCCCGTCGGCGTGGCGCGGCGAGGCCACGAACTGCACGCCGAAACGCGCCAGGTCGAACACCACGTTGCCCAGCGCGACGAGCTCGGCCTCGCAGCCGCCGCAGCTGCCCGCCACGACCGATCGTAGCCGCAGCGAGCGTCCGAACAGGCGGCGGCTCCGCTCGTCGAGGGCACGGGCCAGCTCCACCTCGCCCGTCGGCGTGACCAGGGCCTCCCGGCGCGCGACGGCCATGCGGTAGTCGCGCGTGTATGTCGCCGCTTCCTCGGGACTGAAGAGACACGTCCCGAGATCCA
>DATDED010000369.1:0-4007 GCA_036523455.1 Gemmatimonadales bacterium | reverse complement strand
CGCCATGCATTTCGCCATTCTCCTCGGTCCGGCCTGGTTCATGGGCGACGTCACCAAGGTGCATCCGTTTCTCGGCCTGCGAATCGAGCTCCCGCTGGCGCATACCCGGGGGGGTCCCTAGGTTAGCGAGCTAATGGCAGGCTCGACCCTCGAGTCACCTCCCGCCGGGCTCCGCGTCCTCGCGGACGTCGTCGACATCCTCGCCGCCGGTTTCGTGACTGAAGACGCGCTCGTGCGCGTCACAGCCGTGTTGCGCCGCGGCCTCGACGTGACTGACGTGCGCTTGTGGCTGCGCGCGCCGGCGGGCGGAGGATACCGGCTCCTCGCCGGATCATCGCCCGTCGGCGCCGAGGCGGTGTTCGCCCCGGCCGAGGAGTGGTTCCGGCAGGAT
Source organism: Gemmatimonadales bacterium (assembly GCA_036523455.1). Classification (GTDB taxonomy): domain Bacteria; phylum Gemmatimonadota; class Gemmatimonadetes; order Gemmatimonadales; family GWC2-71-9; genus DASTHG01. Next base: position 3,616 of record DATDED010000369.1, on the reverse strand, counting down.
CTGGAGCGGGTGCGCATCGCGGGCGGAGGCACGCGGCTGCGATTCCCGCTGGTGTTCGAAGACCAGGGGTTGGGCGCGCTCGAGTTCCGGATCGCGGGTGTCCGGAGCGACGAGCTGGCGAGCGACGTGGGCCGGGTGGTCGCCCGGGTGCTCGCCGCGGTGATCGCGGCGACGGAGCTGTCGCAGGACCTCGCCTCCGAGGTGGCGCTGGCGGCGCGGGAGGCCGATTCTCAGCGCGGCTTTGTCGCCCGCATCATCGATTCGCTGCCGACCGGCCTGTACGTCATCGACCGGGATTACATCATCCGGGCCTGGAACCGGCAGCGCGAGAGCGGCACACAGGGTGTGGCGCGCGACGACGCGGTGGGGCGCGAGATCTTCGGCGTGCTGGACCGGCAGCCGCGCGAGCTGCTGCGCCGTGAATTCGATCGCGTGTTCGAGACCGGTGAGATCCAGCAGATGGAGATGGAATCCACCGCGAGTGGCGAGTCGCGCTACTACCGCGTCTCCAAGATCCCGATGCGCCTCGACAACGTGCACATCACGCACGTCATCACCATCGCGGAGGATGTGACCGAGTGGCGGCGCGCGCAGCAGCGGCTGGCGCAGAGCGAGAAGCTCGCCGCCGTGGGGCAGCTCGCGGCCGGCGTCATGCACGAGATCAACAATCCGCTGGCCACGATCCTCGCGTGCGCCGAGGCGCTGAGCCTCCGGGCCGAGGAGCTGCCCGGCACGGCCCGCGCGGGGTTCGAGGAGTACCTGAAGATCATCGACACCGAGGTGCAGCGCTGCCGCCGCATCGTGGACGGTCTGCTGGATCTGTCGCGTCCCAAGACGGGCGAGAAGCGGCGGGTGGACGTGAACCACCTGGTCGAGCAGACGCTGTTCCTGCTGAAGCACCACGATCGGTTCAAGCGCATCAGCGTCCGGCGCCAGTTCGCCCTGGGACTCCCGCCGGTTGTGGTGGACCCCGAGCGGCTCATCCAGGGCTTCATGTCGCTGATGCTGAACGCGATGGACGCGATGAACTCGCGCGGCGTGCTCACAGTGCGCTCCAGCCGGTTCGCAGGTCGCGGCGGCGGCGAGGTGCTGGTCGAGTTCATCGACACCGGCACCGGCATCCGGCAGGAGGAACTGTCCAAGATCTTCGAGCCCTTCTACACCACGAAGCCGCAGGGGCGCGGGACGGGCCTCGGCCTGTCCATCTGCTACGGCATCGTCGCCGACCACAATGGCCGTATCGAGGTGGAGTCCCAGGTGGGGGTCGGCTCCAACTTCAAGGTCTATCTGCCGGCGGCCCAGTGAAACTGCTCGTCATCGAGGACGACCGTACGGTGGGCCAGTACGTCAAGCGCGGACTCACCGAGACCGGCAGCCAGGTGGATCTCGTGGCCGACGGCGCGGAAGGTCTCCGCCTCGCCTCCGACGGCCATTACGACGTCGTGGTCCTCGACCTGCGGCTCCCGTCCATGGATGGTCGGGACGTGCTGCGGACCCTGCGCGACCGCGGCAACGCCGTCCCGGTGCTCGTGCTGACGGCCCAGGACACGGTCGACTTCAAGGTCCAGGCCCTGCGAATGGGGGCAGACGACTACGTGACCAAGCCGTTCGCGCTGGAGGAGCTGCTGGCACGAGTGGAGGCGCTGGGGCGCCGCCCCAAGGCGCTCGCTCCGCCACTCCTGCGGGTGGGCGATCTGGCGCTCGACACGGGCAGCCGGGAGGTGCGGCGCGGCGGCCGGCTGATCGAGCTGACGCCCAAGGAATACGCCGTGCTTGAGTACCTGGTGCGGCATCGCGGACGCGTCATGCCCCGCACGCTGATCACCGAATACGCCTGGGACTACCATTTCGACCCCGGGACGAACATCGTGGACGTGGTGATCACCCGGCTGCGCAAGAAGATCGATCAGGCGCGCGAACCCAGGCTGATTCACACGGTCCGCGGTGTCGGCTACGTGGTGAAGGAGTGAGGTGGAGACCCTCCGCGGCCGGCTGACGGCCTGGTACGCCACCGCCCTCGCCCTCGCCCTCACCGGCTTCACCGTCGCGCTGTACCTCACCCGCCGCCACGCATCCTACCAGGAGCTCGACCGCCGCATCGCGTCCGAGGCGGATTTGACGGCGGGCATCCTGGCCGGCGTGTCGCGGGCCGGCGGCCTGGTGGTGACCACCGACCCCAACGGCCGCCCGACGCTCGTGTCCGAGCTGCAGGCGACGCTCGACGCCGTCCCGGACTTTCTGATGATCACCGACTCGCTCGGGCAACCGGTGTACACCTCGACGAACACGAACCTCATCTACGAGCAGTTCGAGCAGCTGCGCCGCGTGATCCTCGCGGCGCGCGGCCGGCGCGTGCTGGGGACCATCCGCCTGATCGCGGGTGGGCCGACGTTCCGTTACGCCGTGCATCCCTTGGTAGACGTCGCGCCCGTGGGCGGCACCGTCTTCGCGGGGACGCGTCCCGAGAGCGTGGAACTGGGACTCAAGCCCCTGCTGTCGACGTTCCTCTTCACGCTGCCGCTCGGCATTCTCGCCGCCTACGTCCTGGGCTGGTGGCTCGCGTTTCGTGCGGTCCAGCCGGTGGACCGGCTCACCACCGAGGTGCGCGAGATCACCGATGGGCGCACGCTGCACCGCCGTGTCCCCGTGCCCTTCGTGAAGGACGAGGTCGGGCGACTCGCCGAAACGCTCAACCAGATGCTGGGACGCCTGGAGCGGAGCTTCACCGCGCTGCGTCGCTTCACCGCCGACGCCAGCCACGAGCTGAAGACCCCCCTCACGGTGTTGCGCGCCGGGGTGGAGCGCTCCCTCACGACACCCGGGATGCCGCAGGAGGCCCTCGCCGACCTGGAGGAGACACTCCAGGAGATCAACCGCATGACCGAGCTCGTGGATACGCTGTTGACGCTGGCCCGGGCCGACGAAGGCACGGCCCCCCTGCATCTGGAGCCCGTGGATCTCCGGGCCCTCTTGCTCGACACCGAAGAGACGGCCGAGCTGCTGGCGGAACCTGCGGGGGTCACGGTGAGCGTCGAGGCCGTGGAAGGACCGGTGGTCGTTCAGGCGGACCCGAGCCGCTTCCGCCAGCTCGTGATGAACCTGCTCAGCAACGCGGTGAAGTACACGCCCCAGGGTGGGCGGGTGCGGTTGTGGCTGGAGCGCGACGACGGGCGCGTCCGTTTCGGGGTGTCGGACACCGGGATCGGGATCGCGCCCGGCGACCTGCCGCACATCTTCCACCGGTTCTATCGGGCCGATACCGCCCGCACCCGCACGGCCGATCGCCCCGGCGTCGGTCTCGGTCTCGCCATCTGCAAATGGATCGCGGAAGCGCACGGCGGCACGATCGACGTGCAGAGCCGACCGGGACGGGGCACGACGTTCACGGTGACGCTCCCGGCGGCGGCGAAACCGTCGTCCAGCGCGAGCCCCGCACAGTCCTGAGCCCTGATCCATTCGTCGTCACTCCACGGGTGCACTGATCATGCACACGTCATCGAATCGTCATGCGGCCTCCACGGCGCCGCCACGGGTGTCTCCCATCGTTGTGGGGAACCGTGACGCGAGGTCGCCATGTTCGACACATTGCTCGAGAGTCGTCATCCCGCATTGGGCC
>DATDED010000368.1:0-4677 GCA_036523455.1 Gemmatimonadales bacterium | reverse complement strand
CACCACATCGGAGAAGAACGACAGCGGGTTGTGCTTGCGCGCGTAGCCGCCCGACTTCTGACCCGTGTAGCCGACCGAGGGGAGATCTTCCGCGTACGATTTCCACGTCTTCCCGGCGGCCACGAGGTGGCGCACGATGTTGTCTTCGGTGATCGTTGCCGAGTAGCCGTCGCTGTTGGTGATGATCTGGCCCGCGGTCAACACGAAGTAGTTGCCGATCGAGGGGTGCGTGTTGGCGTAGTACTGCGTAGCGTATCCGTACTGCGCCATGAGCGAATGCAGGTACGGCATGTGCGCGCTGTCGGCCTGATCGAAATCGTGATTCTCTTCCACCACGATGACCGCGTGCCCGAAACGCGGGAGCGGGCCTCCGCCGCCGTTGCCCGAAGAACTCGGCGAGGTTGCGGCCGCGCATGCGATCGCAAAGAACGGCACGATGGCCGTGACCGAACGACGGGCGAAGGACATTGTCTAGATCATGCGGTGCCGCTGTTGTACTCGCTAGTGGTCGCGAAGATCGCGTCCCCGAACACGCCCGGAAGTTGTGTGAGCCGCGTCACGCGGAATCGGGCTCGTTGCGGACGCGCAGCTCCCAGGCTTCGAGCGAGCGCGGCCAGTCTTCCCGCAACAGGCGCGACAGGGCGCGGTCGGCGAGCACGCGACCCTCCGTCTGGCAGCGGGCGCAGTAGTTCGCCTCGTTGGCGGCGTAGCGGATGCGCTGCACCGGCGCGCCACAGACGGGACAGGGTTTCCGGTAGCGGCCGTGCACGGCCATTCCTTCACGAAACGCCGTGACCTTCTCGGGAAACGCGTCGCCCGCCTCAGCCTGCAGGCGGGCGATCCAGGTGGTCAGCGTGTCGCGCGCGGCCCGGTGCAACCGGGCGATCTCTTCCTCGGTGAGCTGGCCGGTGAGCCTGAGGGGCGAGAGGCGCGCGGTGTGCAGGATCTCGTCGGAGTAGGCGTTGCCGATGCCGTCGAACAGGCGCGGGTCGGTGAGCGCCCGCTTGAGGGTGTGCGATTCGCTCAGCAGGGCGGTCCGGAAGTCGGCGGCGGTCGCGGCGAGGATGTCGAGGCCGCCCGGATCATGGGCCGCGAGCTCCCGGGCACCGCGCACCAGGTGCAGGGAGGCACGGTGCTTCACTCCGGCCTCCGTGAAGAGCAGACTCCCCTGCGGGAAGTCGAAGGCCGCGAGCCCGGCCCGGCCGGGAATCGCCGCGCCCCGGGGCCGCCAGCGCAGCCGGCCGGCGATCATGAGGTGCAGCACCGCGTAACACTCGCCGTCCAGCTCCAGCACGATCCGTTTGCCGAGGCGGCTCAGCCGGCGCACCACGTGACCCTCGAGGTCCTCCGGGCGAGGCTCCACGGACCGCAGCACGAACGGGCTGGCGATTCGCAGGCGCTCGAGGGAAGACCCCAGGACGCGCGGGCTCAACGCGTGGAGGTACAGCGCAATATCCGGAAGCTCGGGCACAGCCGGATCAGGGAGCCACTACATCGGGGCCGCTTCCCAGTGCCCGGACGATCAACACGATCGGCGTCACAATACCGAACGCGACTCCGGGCAGGCCCCCGAGGCGGAAGCCGAGGTACGCGTCGGTCGTACGGCCGGTGAGATTGCGGCGGTGGGCGTCGAACCCGGCGTCGACCGCCACCAGACCCCGATACCCCAGCGCAGCGTGCGTGCTGACCCCCTTCAGCCCGACCGGGGTGTCGCCGCTGCCGGCGAGGATCGGCCCCGCGCCGACGTCGAGGAGCAGGGGTGGCAGCCAGCGGCGGTAGCGAGCCTGCACGGCCAGCCGGTAGGTCCCGGATTCGACGTGGTCCGTACTGAACGACACGGCGAATCCGGCGGCAGACCTCGAGCCGATCGTGCGGGCCATCCCCACCGTCCAGAAGAATTCGTGGTTCCGGGCAGCGCCCGCGGGGTCCGAAATCAGCCAGCGCGCACCCGATTCGGTGACCCACGTCCAACGGCAGTCAGGTCCGGGACGCGCGCGAAAGCACGTCTGGGCCCGGGCGCTCGCCGGCAGCGCGAGGACGAGCAGCGCCAGCAGGCCAGCCAGTCGCATCGTCAACTCAACGTGTGCCGGCCGGGGCTTCGCCCGGCGCGTCAGGCTGCGGGCGGGGTGTCCAGCTCGTCGACATGCTCCACCACGTGGCCGACGATGCCGTAGCGTACGGCCGCGTCCGCATCGAGCCAGAAGTTGCGCCGCGTGTCCTCCTCGATCCGCTCCAGCGGCTGGCCCGTCTCGCGGGCGACGATGCGGTTCAGCCGGTCGCGCATGCGCAGGATCTCCCGTGCTTCGATCTCGATGTCGCTCGCCGAGCCGCCGGCTCCTCCCGCGGGTTGATGCAGCAGGAACCGGGTGTTGGGCAGGCAGTAACGGCGCTCGCGCGGCACCGCGAGGTAGATCAGGGCCGCGATGCTGGCGACCCAGCCGGTGCCCACCATGCGGATGCGGGGACGCACGAACCGCAGCAGGTCGTGAATAGTGTCGCCCGCCTCCACGTGTCCGCCCTGCGAGTTCAGGTAGACCGTGATGTCCTCGTCCGACTCGGCCGCGAGCGCCAGCAGCTGGCCGGACACGGCGGCGGCGAGCTGCTGGTTGATCTCGCCGCTGATGATGATGGTGCGGGCACGCAGCAACCGCTCCGCGACGGGGTCGCTGGGAACGGTGCGCAACGGCTCGGCGGCGTCGACGCGGGGCATGCGGGCTCCGGGCTGAGGTCCCCTGAACGATGCCCGGGCCACCGGGTGGAGCGCAACGGTACGGCGCGACCAGGTGCAGGGGCGGTTGCGCGGGAACACTCCATGGCCCGGCGGTAGGAGCGGTCGTCGCGGCGGTGTCCGCCGCGACGAAGGAGGCGACCATGAAAGTTCCAATGCGAGAACTGCGCGTCGCGATATTCGCGCTGCTGGGGGCGCGGTGGTCGGCGTGGCGATCGGAACCGGCGTCGCCGTGGCTACGGAAGGCGGGCATATCGTGCTGCCGGCGGGGCAGCGGCTCCGCGTCCGGCTCGATGGTCCCGTGACGGTGGCGTACCGGCCTCACGAGAGCCACGAAGAGAAATCGGGCGACTAGCAGAGGAGGGCGGTTGACGTGGGGCACGGGGCGGGCGATCACTAAGCCTCGTGCCCCACCTGCTGCGTGTCGCCCTGAGGCGGTCACCCGCCGACCCGGCCGTGTTTCCGTTCTCGGTGCCGGCGGTCAGGACGCTCGAGCCGCTCGACCTGTCCGCCCGGATGACGTGCTTCGTGGGAGAGAACGGGTCGGGCAAATCCACGTTGCTCGAGGGGATCGCGGCCGCCGCCCGGCTTCCCACGGTCGGCTCGAGCGATCTCGATCGGGATACGACGCTCGCCGCGCAGCGCAGCCTGGCGGATGCGCTGAAGCTCACCTGGGGGACGCGCACGCACCGTGGGTTCTTCCTGCGTGCCGAGGATTTCTTCGGTTTTCAGCGGCGGCTATCCGGGGAGCGGGCCGACTTCGAGCGGGACCTGGCGTCCCTGGACGAGCAATACAAGGACCGATCTGGTTACGCCAAAGGCCTCGCGGCGCTTCCGGTCCGGAGGTCGCTGCATGAGATGGAGCGGCGCTACGGTCGCGATCCCGACGCCCGCTCCCACGGCCAGGCCTTCATCAATCTGTTTCAGCAGCGTTTCGTGCCCGGCGGACTGTACCTCCTGGATGAGCCCGAAGCGCCGCTCTCACCACAGAACCAGCTGGGCCTGCTCGCGGTCCTGCTCGAGATGGTGGAGCAGGACGCCCAGTTTGTGATCGCGACGCACTCGCCGATCTTGCTCGCGTTCCCGGGTGCCGTCATCTACAGCTTCGACCGGGCGCCGGTGGCCGCCGTCGCCTACGGCGACCTGGATCACGTGACGCTGATGCGGGACTTCCTCAACGACCCCGGCGCGTTTCTCCGCCGGCTCGACGCGCGGCCGGAGCGCTAGACATCCAGCCGCTGCTCGTAGGGCACCCTCTCCCCGTTCTCGAGGTAGCGTCGCAGGATCCGCAGGTACATCGCCCAGCAGTAACAGGAGATGCGCCAGTGCTCGTTGGGCGTGGGCCAGCCCGTGTGGGAGAACCGGACGAGGGTGGCGTCGCCGCTGCGCTCGAGGTGGAAGCCGACGCGCGTGTCGAGCCAGTCGGGATCGGCCCTGGTGAGCTGCAGCTCGAAGTCCGAGGGGGCGTCGGCACGGGTCACGCGCGCGCGCCAGTCGAACTCGGGTCCGAACCACAACTCGTATTCCGTCCCCTCCGAGGGCTTACCCACCGAGCGCTTCGTCCACCAGGCGTCCAGTCCCTCAGGAGAGGTGACAGCCTCGTAGACGCGTTCGGGCGATGCCTTGATCGGGAAATCGTGATAGATATCGGCCATAGCGGCACAATTTGCCCGCCGCCGCCGGAACGGCAACCGGAACACCGGACCCCCGGGGCGTGTTATCTCCGGGTTCCCGTAAGGAGCAGCCGTGTCGATTCGACCGATCAAACGCATCGTGCAGGCGACCCCCACCATCGAAGGGGCCGGCGTGAAGCTGCGCCGCGCCTTCGGGTTCGGGGACACGGGTGACTACGACCCGTTCCTCCTGCTCGACGATTTCCGTAACGAGCGTCCCGACGACTACCTGGCCGGATTCCCGTGGCATCCGCATCGCGGCATCGAGACCATCAC
>DATDED010000367.1:0-5681 GCA_036523455.1 Gemmatimonadales bacterium | reverse complement strand
CGCTCGACGAGCTGGAGGCCAGGGGGCGCGGCGTCGCCGGGGCGCATCCGCGCGTGCGCGAGGAGGCGCTGGCCGTATCGCCCGACGCGATCGCCACGCTGATCTACACGTCCGGGACGACGGGCGATCCCAAGGGCGTGATCCTCACCCACAACAACATCTGGTCGAACGTGCAGGGGGGCCTGCAGGCCCTGCCGCTGCTGCCCACCGACGAGTGCCTGGCGATGCTGCCGCTGTCGCACGTCTACGAGCGGATGGTGGACTACACGCTGCTCGCCGCCGGCGTGGTGATCAACTACGCCGAGTCGTTCGACAAAGTCGCCCAGAATCTCGCGGAGGTGCGGCCGACCATCGTGCTCAGTGTGCCGCGACTGTACGAGAAGGTGTACGCGCGCGTGCTCGAGAACGCGCTCTCGGGGAGCGGCCTGAAGCGCCGCATCTTCTTCTGGGCGAAGCGCGCCGGGGAAGCGTGGGCGACCCTGGTGCTCGATCAGCAGCCGATCCCCGCGGGCCTCGCGCTCAAACACAAGATCGCCGACCGGCTGGTGTTCGCGAAGCTGCGGGCACGGACCGGGGGCCGGATCCGCTATTTCATCTCGGGCAGCGCCCCCCTGTCTCCCGAGATCGCCAAGTTCTTCTTCAGTGCGGGCCTGCCGGTACTGGAGGGCTACGGCCTCACCGAGACCTCGCCCGTGCTCACGCTCAACCCGTACCGCCGGCCGCGCATCGGCACCGTGGGCGTGACGTTCCCCGACGTGCGGCTGAAGATCGCCGCCGACGGCGAGATCCTCGCCAAGGGACCGAACGTCATGCAGGGCTACTACAACAAGCCCGAGGCGACGGCCGAGGCGATCGACGCCGAGGGCTGGTTCCACACCGGCGATATCGGCGAGCTGGACGGCGACGGCTACCTCAAGATCACCGACCGCAAGAAGGACCTCATCAAGACCGCGGGCGGGAAGTACATCGCCCCGCAGCCGATCGAGAACCAGGTCAAGCTCAACAAGTTCGTGGCCAACGCCGTGCTGCTGGGCGACAAGCGCAAGTTCTCGATCATCCTCGTGGTGCCGAACTTCGAGACGCTGGAGCCGTGGGCCACGGCGCAGGGCCTGGCGTTCACCTCCCGCCGCCAGCTCGTTGCGCTGCCGGCCGTCCGGCAAAAAATGGAAGAGGAGGTGGAGAGCAGGATGGGCGACCTGGCCCACTTCGAGCGCCCCAAGAAGATCGTGCTGCTGGAGCAGGACTTCACGATCGAGTCGGGCGAGCTCACGCCGACCCTCAAGGTGAAGCGCCGCGTGGTGGAGAAGAACTACGCGCCCGTGATCGACGCCGCCTACGCGGAGCGGGATTCGATGGCGTCGGGCGTCGAGCCCTAGGGAAGCTCTGCATAGGTGGGGCGACGCCGGGGGTGGGGGCGAGGACGCGAGGACGCGGGGGCCGCACGGCCCGGACATGGTCGCTCCGGGCCTGCAATGAGATCGGAAACGTAGGTCCGGGTCGAGCGCCCCCGCGTCCAACGCGTCCGAGCCCCCCACCCCCGGCGTCGCACGGACTTGCGCAGAGCTTCCCTAACGCTTCTCCCCCACCCACAGCCCCTGCCCCACCGCCAGCTGCACGACCTTCTCCGGCAGTGCGACCGTCTCCGACTCGACCACCAGCCGTCGCCCCGGGAGCAGCACGCGGACCGCTTCCCCGGCCCACGGCGTGCCGGCCAGCTCCGCCCCGACGACGGCCGCACGCGCCATGGCGCCGCGCAGCGGGATCACCCGGTCGGATTGCACCAGGCTGAGCACCGGCAGCTCCTCCACATCGGGGGGGGCGTTGATGCCCACGAAATGGACCCCGCCCATCAGGCTCGCGAGGCCGACAGCGTAGCGCGCCGCCGAGCCCAGGAGGATCACGTAGCCGCCCGGCCCGCCGAGGTCCAGCAGCGCCTGCAGCGACTGCGGCTCGAGGACGACGGGTGAGGGCGCCGCCGGCGTGCGCCGCACCGCGCGCCCGGGATCCTCGCCGCTGACGGCCGCGGTGAAATCCACGATGCCGTCGATGATCTCGAATTCCCGCCGGCACACCGGGCATCCCGCCACCCCGCGCATCACCATGCGGCCGTTCATCTCCGAGGTCGATAGCACGAGGAACTCCTCACGGTGATCCTCGGGGCAGCGCAGCATCTCGGTGAGCTCGATATGCATGGGAGGAGGGAGGGGGACGAGGGACGGGGGACGAGTGCTCAGGGACGGAATTCGACCCGGGTCAGCTTCCCCGCCGCGACGCTGACCCGGCGGTAGACCTGCTTGCCGTCGATCTCGACCGCGAGGTCGTACTCGCCAGGGGGCACGTCGCCGATGGCGAAATGTTCGCGATAGACCGGATCGGAGTGATTGCGCGGCCCGTAGGTCTCGATGAACGAGAACGGCGTCTCCTGCGGCTCCGGCTTCACGAGACCGTAAATGCGCGCCTGCGGCACGGGCTGGCCGAGCGAGTCCCACACCTGGCCGGCGACCACGCCCGTGCCCGGCAGCGGATCGATCCACAGCTCGGGGTTGGTGTTGAAGGGCGGGTAGCGGACGGCGGGGTCCACGATCTTGCTCGAGTCCGAGGTGGGCGCGACGTGGACCTCGAGATGCAGGTGGTCGTTCGTGGCGCGGCCGGTGTTGCCGACCAGGGAGATGACGTCACCCGCTTTCACACGCTGCCCGACCGTGGCGAGCAGCTTCGTGTTGTGGTAGTAAACGGAGAAGACGTACTGGCGTCGTCCGTCGTCGGTTTTCAGTCGTCGGTCATGACGGATCGCGACAGTGTTCGCTCCCGCTTCGGCAGGCCCCGAGTAGACGACGACGCCGTCGCCGATGGCGTGCACGGGCGTGCCATCGGGGTTGTTGAACTCGACGCCCTGATGGGCCTGGAAGTTGCCGCCCATCGTCGAGCCGAAGCGGTAGGTCTGGTCGATGTAGGGCTGGTCCGCGAGCGCGATGGGGCGCTGGAACCAGGTGTGCCGCGGCTTCCCCGGCGGCGACGACTTGGGGGGGGGCGCCTCGCCCGGTGGGCGGAGGGTGCGGGAAGTGAAGGCCTGGACGGGGACCGGGCCGCCCGGACACGACGCGCGCTTCCCGCACGGTTGTCCGTCAGCGGTCCCCCAGCCGCCGAATTCCGGCCCGAATCGGAACAACCCCTGCTCGGTCCCGATCCAGAACCTGCCGCCTGAGTCCACTGACAGCGCGCGAGCGCGGTTGACGCATCCCACGCCCGCGCACGGCGCCGACGGGAAATGCTCGTGCCAGGTGCGTCCCCCGTCGGGGGAATGCCCGATCCCCTTGAGCGTGCTGATCCACATGTTCGGACTCGTGTCCGCGACGATGGCGAGCACGTATTGGCTCTGAATGCGGCCGATGACCGAATCGCGCGCCGTCGTGACGCCCGCCGAGTCCGTGATTACCCGCCATGTAGCGCCGTCATCCCAGGTGACCTTGATCCCATCGGCCGTGGCGATGTAGGTCGTCTCACCGCGCGTGACGATTCCGTTCGGTGCCACGTACTGCCACTCGGGGCCGAGCTGGCGATACTCCCAGTTCTTCCAGGTCTTGCCACCGTCGGTCGAGAGACCCCACCCGTTCCCCACCGTGCCATACCAGATCTCACCGTGCGAGCCGAACGCGAACGCATGCACAAAGTCCCAGGAAATCGAGTGGGCCGTTGTGTCCGAGGAGGACCGGATCTGCTCCCACTGGGAGCGGTCCTTGCGGAGCACGAAGATCCCCTGCCCGTACGTCCCCACCCAGATGGAGGAGTCCGGCGCCCGGGCGATGGCCAGCACATGCACGCCCCACCCCGTGGAATCCGGCAGTGGCGGGATCTGCTGCGCGGACAACGAGGCCCCGAGCAGGCAGCCGATAGCCGACAGCTGATAGCCGATAGCGCGTCTCATCATCGCCTCGTGGGGGCCATGCGTATCTCCGTCACCGTCACCCGCGCCTCCCGCGTCACCGTGAACAATACCGCCTCCGCCACGTCCTCCGCCCGCATCATGTCGGCGCGCTTGCGGAAGCCCTCCGTCCGGTCGGGATCGATCGGGTCCCACATTTCCGTGTCCACGGCGCCCGGGGAGACGAGCGTGGTCCGCACCCCCGTGCCCGCGAGCTCGGCGGCGATCACCTCGTGCAGGCCCCGTACCCCATACTTGCTGGCCGCGTAGGCCGCGTTCCCGGGATAGGCGATGCGGTCCGACGACGAGCCGATGGTCACGAGGTGCCCGTTCCCGCGCCGCACCATCGCCGGGACGAACGCGTGCGCGATGAGAAACGGGCCGGTCAGGTTGGTGGCGACCGACTGCGCGAACATGTCCGCCGTCGTCTCGTCCAGCCGTTTCACGAAGAAGACCCCGGCATTGTTCACGACGATGTCCGGGACGCCCAGCTCCGTCTCGATGCTGCGCACCGCCCGCGCCACCTCGTCGGGCCGCGTCACGTCACAGCGCAGCGTGGTTTCGCGGTCGGCGGCGCCGTCGGAGAGCGAGCGCGCCAGCCGCACCGTGTGCGCGCCGGCCGCCCGCAGCTCGTCCGCGACCGCGAGGCCGATGCCGCGCGAGGCGCCCGTCACGAGCGCGACCTTGCCCCGCAGCGGCCCGGCGGCGGTCACGGCAGCCAGTTGGCCCCGCCGTGCACCAGGCGCAGAAACTCGTCGCGCGTCATGCCGTCCTCGCGGAAGGTGCCGCGCAGCGCCGAGGTGATCGTCTTCGAGTTCTGCTTCTCCACGCCCCGCATCATCATGCAGAGATGGTACGCCTCGATCACCACGCCCACGCCCAGCGGCTTGAGCACCCGGCACAGCGCATCGGCCACCTGGTCGGTGAGCCGCTCCTGCACCTGGAGGCGGCGCGCGAACACCTCCACCACGCGTGGGATCTTGGACAGCCCGACGATGCGCCCGTTGGGGAGGTAGGCCACGTGCGCCCGGCCGAAGAACGGCAGCAGGTGGTGCTCGCACAGCGAATAGATCTCGATGTCGCGCACCAGAATCATGTTCTCGTGCTTCTCTTCGAACACCGCGTCGCCCACGACGTCCTCGACCGACATCTGATAGCCCCGCGTGAGCCAGCGGAGCGACGCCGCCACGCGGGCCGGCGTGTCGCGCAATCCGTCACGCGTGGGGTCTTCCCCCAGCTGCAGGAGGATGCCGTGCACCAGCTGCTCGAAGTCTCCCGGCTCCGGGCCCGTACCGGCTTCGCTATGGGCCTCGTGGAAGCTGTGGTGGCTGGCCGATTTGATCTGATCGCGTCCCATCGTCATTCTCCCTGGTAGTCGACGTAGTTACGCTCGGTTTCCCACAGCCGGATGCGCACCAGCCGCGCGGGCGCGACGGTTGGCGCGAGCAGCCGCCAGCACACGACGGCGATGTTCTCGGCGGTCGGGTTGAGCTCCCGGAACCAGGGGACGTCGAGGTTAAGGTTCTTGTGGTCCAGATGCCGGACCACGCATTCCTCGGCCACGGTCTTCAGCCGGTGGATATCGAAGACGTACCCGGTGGCGGGGTCGATCTCGCCCTCGACCGAGACGTCCAAATTGTAGTTGTGCCCGTGGAAATTCGGATTGTTGCACACGCCGAACACGCGCGCGTTCTCCTCCTCGGAGAAGCGCGGGTTCCACAGACGGTGCGCGGCGTTGAAATGCACGCGACGAGTCACG
>DATDED010000366.1:0-9809 GCA_036523455.1 Gemmatimonadales bacterium | reverse complement strand
TCGCCCACAGCGGGCGGCTGCTCGCCAGCACCGAGCAGGTCGCGTTGCTGCGATGGGAGCGGTATGACCTGGTGCGGGTGGGAAAGCCGCCGCGCGTCGAGCTCGCCGGATGGCGCTACGGCGAGCGTCTCGCGGCCCGCGCGCGCGACCGCGCCAAAGTCGTCGTGCCGTTGACGCTGGCGGCAGTCGGGCTGGGGGTCGCGGCGAACGTCGCCGTCGGCGGCTCCTTCGGGTTTCTCATCTGGAACATGGGCGACCTCGCGGACCGTGTGTATGTGGGCATGGTCGGGCGCCGCACGGTGGTGCTCGAGGAGCCGCCGGTGTGCGACCACTGCGGTGCGGCCCTCGAGCTGAAGGCGAAACACCTTCAGCACGCGCGCGTGGTCCCCGACGCGCACCACGACCTGGGTGTCCTGCTGAGCTGCCCGCACTGCCAGCGCGAAGCGTCGCTGATTACGGGCCCGGATGCACTGGCGGCTCTGCGCCAGGGACTCGCCTACCTCAACGTGCGCCGGTCGAGCCGCCGCAAAGCCGGCGAGGCCGCGAGCGTGGTCGATCGGGTCGGCGGGCCCGACCGGCTGATCCTCGATGTGGCGCGCCGCGAGCTGACGCTTCGTTCGCTGCTCCCCGAGCGGCAACTGGCCCTGGAGATGGCCGTGGACGAACGGGCGGAGATGGTCGAGCTCGAGCGCCAGTGGCGCGAGGCGGAAGAGATCGCGGAGATCGCGGATGGCACGCTCAGCAGCGATGCGACGATCGAGGAGAAGCTGAAGCAACTCAAGCGTCGAGGCGATCAACCATCTGGTTGAAATCGCCTACCCCAGCCTCCCTCCCCTCACTATCTTCATGCTTCTCCCGGTCGCCGGAGTCGCATGGCCGCACCGCTGATTCAGATACATCCTCGTCACCCCGCCACCCCCGCGGCTCGCAAGCCGGCATGGCTCAAGGTGAAGGCTCCCGGTGGAGCGACCTACCTGTCGGTCCAGCGGATGATGCGCGACCTGCGGCTCCACACGGTGTGTGAAGAAGCGCACTGCCCCAACATCGGCGAATGCTGGGAGCACCGGGCGGCCACCTTCATGATCATGGGCGACGTCTGCACCCGGAACTGCGCCTACTGTGCCGTGGCGCACGGGACCCCGGCGCCGCTCGATCTGGAGGAGCCCGCACGGTTGGCCGCCGCGGTAGAGCAAATGGGGTTGCGGCACGTCGTGATCACCAGCGTGGACCGCGACGACCTCGAGTTCGGCGGCGCCGAAATCTTCGCCGCCTGCCTCACGGAGATCCGCCGCCGCCTGCCGGACACGACGGTCGAGGTGCTCATTCCCGACTTCAAGGGCAGCGCAGCGGCGTTGCGGCTCGTCATGGACGCCGCGCCCGACATCCTGAACCACAATCTCGAGACGATCGAGCGCCTGTATCGCATCGCCCGTCCGGGCGGCCGCTACCCGCGGGCCCTCGAGCTGCTGCGGCGCGCCAGGACCATGCGGCCCGACGGGCTCACCAAGTCGGGTCTGATGTGTGGCCTGGGAGAGGAATGGGACGAGCTGCTCGTGGCGATGCGGGACCTGCGCGCGCAGGACGTGGACATTCTCACGCTGGGCCAGTACCTCCGCCCTTCCGAGAGCCATCTGCCGATCGCGCGCTGGTACACGCCGGACGAGTTCGCGGAGCTCAGGCGGATCGGTCTCGCCCTGGGGTTCCGTCACGTGGAGTCTGGTCCCCTGGTGCGCTCGAGCTATCACGCCTGGGAGCAGGTGGCGGCGGTGACGACGCCATGACCACCGCCACCGCCCAGCCCCAGCAACAGAGCCCGGCGGATGCGGCGCTGCAGCGCCGCATGCTGCGCGAGATGCTGCTCATCCGCCGCTTCGAGGAGAAGGCGGCCGAGGCTTACGCGCTCGGCAAGATCGGCGGCTTCTGCCACCTCTACATCGGCCAGGAAGCGGTCGCCGTCGGCGTGTCGGCCGCGCTCACCCCGTCCGACTACGTCATCTCCTCCTACCGCGAGCACGGCCAGGCGCTGGTGCGCGGCATCTCCGCCCGCGCCGTGATGGCCGAGCTGTTCGGGAAGGCGACCGGGTGCTCGGGCGGCAAGGGCGGCTCGATGCACCTGTTCGACGCCGAGAAGCGGTTCATGGGGGGGCACGGCATCGTGGGGGGCCATCTGCCGCTCGCCGCGGGCCTCGCGTTCGCCATCAAGTACCGCGGCGGCGACGAGGTGTGCGTCTGCTTCTTCGGCGAGGCGGCCGTGAACATCGGCGCCTTTCACGAGGCGGTCAACATGGCGTCGGTGTGGAAGCTGCCCGTGCTCTTCCTGTGCGAGAACAACCGCTACGGCATGGGCACGGCCTTCGAGCGCGTGGCCGCGGTGACCGACGTCGTCGAGCACGCCTGCAGCTACGACATCGCCGGCGAGGTCGTGAACGGCATGGACGTGCTGGAGGTCCATCAGGCCGCCCGGCGCGCCATCCAGCGCGCCCGCAAGGGCGGACACCCCACCCTGCTCGAGGTACGCACCTACCGCTTCATGGGCCACTCGATGTCCGACCCGCTGCACGGTGTGTACCGGACTAAGGACGAAGTGGAAGAGCAGAAGCGCAAGGATCCGATCCACCAGCTCTCCCACCGGATGCTGCAGGCGGGGACCATCGACCAGGCCGGCATCGACGCGCTCGACGCCGAGGTGCACGCCGAGGTCGAGGATGCGGTCAAGTTCGCCGACGAGAGCCCGGACCCCGCCCCCGAAGAGCTGCTACGCCACGTGATCGCGGACTGACCGATGCCGACCATCACGTACCGGGACGCCCTGAACCAGGCGCTGCGGGAGGAGATGCAGCGCGATCCCGCCGTCTTCCTCATGGGAGAGGAAGTCGGGCTCTACCAGGGCGCCTACAAGGTGAGCCGGGGCCTGCTCGAGGAGTTCGGGGCGCAACGCGTCGTGGACACACCGATCGCCGAGCTCGGCTTCGCCGGGATCGGCGTCGGTGCGGCAATGGGCGGCCTGCGGCCCGTCATCGAGTTCATGACCTGGAATTTCGCGCTGCTCGCATTGGACCAGATCGTGAACTCCGCGGCGAAGATGCTCTATATGTCGGGCGGCCAGCTCCGCATGCCGATCGTGTTCCGCGGTCCCAACGGCGCCGCGCTGCAGCTCGCCTCCCAGCACTCGCAGGCCTGGGAATCGTGGCTGGCGCATATCCCGGGGTTGAAGGTCGTCGCCCCCGCGACGCCCGCAGACGCGAAGGGCCTGCTCAAGTCCGCGATCCGTGACAACAACCCCGTGGTGGTGCTGGAGGGCGAAATGCTCTACAACACCAAGGGCGAGGTGCCCGAGGGCGAGTTGTTGGTGCCGATCGGGCAGGCCGAGGTGAAGCGGGCCGGGAGCGACGTCACCGTGGTCTGCCACTCCAAGACCGTCGCCCCGGCGTTGAAGGCGGCCGAGCAGCTCGCCGGCCAGGGCGTCGCCGCCGAAGTGGTGGATCTCCGCTCGCTGCGGCCGCTGGACGAGTCCGCCATCCTGGCCTCGGTCGCGAAGACGCACCGGGCGGTCGTCGCCGAGGAAGGGTGGCCCCACAGCGGCATCGGCGCGCAGGTGGTGGACGTCATCCAGCGCGACGCGTTCGACGAGCTCGATGCCCCGGTGCTGCGGGTCACGCAGGCGGACACGCCGATGCCCTACAACAAGCAGCTCGAGCGCCTGGCCAAGCCGACGCCCGACAAGATCGTCGCGGCCGCCCGCCGGGTCCTCTACCTCGACTGACATGGCCACCAAGGTGGTGATGGAGGCGCTCTCGCCCACGATGGAGGAGGGCCGCCTGGTCAAGTGGACCAAGGCGGTGGGCGATGCCGTGAAGAGCGGCGAGACGCTCGCCGAGGTGGAGACCGACAAGGCGGTGATGGAGCTCGTGGCCCGCGCGGACGGCCAGTTGCTGCAGCAAGCGGTCACGGAAGGCGACACGGTGCCGGTGGGGGACGTGGTGGGGTACATCGGGGCGCCGGGCGAGACCGTCGCGGCGACGCCGGTCGCCGCGCCCGCGAAGCCCACGGGGAGCGGGGAGCGGGGAGCGGTCGCAGTCGCTGCACCGCCGGCGGCGGTCGCCCAGTCGGCGGCCGTCAGCCAGCAGCCGTCAGTCGTCGCGACGGGCCCTGTCGCGGTCGCCGATGCCACACGGGTCAAAGCGTCTCCCCTCGCCAGGCGGATCGCCAGCGAGGCGGGCGTCGATTTGAAGCTGATCCGCGGCACGGGGCCCGGTGGTCGAGTAGTGAAGCGCGACGTGGAATCGGCTCCGGCGACGGGGGCAGTAGCGGCCGAGCCGCTGCGACCGCTCCCCACTCCCCGCTCCCCCGTGACAGCACCGAGCGGCGCTCCCTTCGACGATGTCCCGCTGACGCAGATCCGAAAGACGATCGCGAAGCGGCTGGCAACGTCGCTCGGGCCCGTCCCCCACTTCTTCCTGACGAGTGAAGTGGACATGGAGCGGGCGGCCGAAGCGCGCGAGGCGCTCAACCGGCAGCTCGGCGACCAGGGCAAGGACAAGATCGGTTTCAACGACATCATCCTCAAAGCCGTCGCCCTGGCGCTCACCAGGCATCGTGCCTGCAACGCCTGGTGGCAGGACGACCATATCCGCTACTGGAACGAGGTCCATCTCGGGATGGCCGTCGCCGTGGAAGACGGCCTGATCACGCCGGTGCTGCGGGACGCTGACCGGCGGCCGCTGTCGGAGATCGGCGCCGTCGCCCGGGAGCTGGCCCAGCGCGCGCGCGAGCGCCGCCTCAAGCCCGAGGAGTACACCGGCTCCACCTTCTCCGTCTCGAACCTCGGCATGTTCGACATCGACGAATTCACCGCCGTGATCAACCCGCCCGAAGCGGGGATCGTAGCCGTGGGGGCCATCGTCCCGAAGCCGGTGGTGGTGGACGGGGCCGTCACGGTGCGCCGCCGCGTGCGGCTCACCATGAGCTGCGACCACCGCGTGATCGACGGCGCGACGGGAGCCGCGTTCCTCAAGACGCTGAAGCTGATGCTGGAGAACCCGCTGGCGATGCTCTTGTGAGGGGAGATCCGTGGCCAATCAATTCGATGTGATCGTCCTGGGGGGAGGCCCCGCGGGATACGTGTGCGCCATCCGCGCCGCGCAGCTGGGGCTCGCCACGGCGGTGGTGGAGCGGGACAAACTCGGCGGCGTGTGCGTCAACATCGGCTGCATCCCCACGAAGGCCCTGCTGCACTCCGCCTACGTCGCCCGGCTGCTCGGCGCGGCGGCGGAGTTCGGCGTGGAGACCGGCAGCGTGAAGACCGACTACGGCGTCGCGATGAAGCGCAGCCGCAAGGTCGCCGACCAGAATTCCCGCGGCGTGGATTTCCTGATGAAGAAGCACAAGATCGCCGTCTTCAAGGGAAGCGGGGCCCTGCAGCCCGGCCGCCGGGTCAAGGTCGGCAGCGACATCCTGGAGGCGAAGAAGGCCGTGGTGATCGCCACCGGCTCGCGGGTGAAGGGGATCCCGCAGATCGGGCTCGAGCTCAACAAGACGACCGTGATCTCCTCGGACGAGGCGCTGGTGCTCGAGCAGGCGCCTGCCTCGCTCGCCGTCATCGGCGCGGGAGCGGTGGGGATGGAGTTCGCCGACGTCTTCAACGCCTTCGGGGTCCCCGTCACGCTGATCGAAGCGCTCCCCCGGATTCTTCCGCTCGAGGACGCTGAGGCGTCGGCCGAGCTGGCGAAGGTCTACCGCAAGCGCGGCATCACCGTCCTCGCCGGCGCGAACGTCACCAAGGCGACGGTCGGCAAGGACAAGGTGACGCTCGACGTCGAAGCGGGCGGCACGAAACAGCAGGTGGAGGCGGCCGCCGTCCTCATGGCCGCAGGACGGGCGGTGAATACGGAGAACATCGGTCTGAAGGAGTGCGGCATTGCGCTGACCGACCGCGGGTTCATCAAGGTCGACAAGAACCTCCAGACGAGCGCGGCCGGCTACTACGCCATCGGCGACGTCGCCGGACCGCCGATGCTGGCCCACAAGGGCAGCCGCGAGGGCGTGGTGGTGGCCGAGCTGATCGCCGGGCAGAAGCCGCACCCCATCAAGTACGACAACGTGCCGAGCGTGACGTACTGCCACCCCGAGGTGGCGAGCATCGGGCTCACCGAGGACCAGTGCAAGGAGCAGAAGCTCGACTACGTCGCGGGCAAGTTCCCCTTCTCTGCCAGCGGGCGGGCGCGCGGCACCGGCGAGACCGAGGGGTTCGTGAAGATCCTGCGCGACAAGAAGTACGGCGAGATCCTCGGGGCGCACATCGTGGGCAGTCATGCTTCGGAGCTGATCCACGAGCTCACCGTCGCGCGGGAGAACGAGTACACCGTCGAGGAGGTCGAGCTGGCGATCCATGCGCACCCGACGATGTCGGAAGCCGTGGCCGAGGCCGCGCTCGATTCGCTCGGCCGGGTGATACACATCTGAGCGAGCCCGCGAGAGACCCGCTCGCCGTCGGCCTCGGCGCGCTCGCGACCGGAGCCGGTCTGGGCGGAGCCGTGGCGACCCTCGCGCAAATCGTAGTCGCCCTGATGCGCCAGCATATTCCCGAGGTCGCCTATCGGGATGCGGCCCAAGATCCGCTGACCTACGCGCTCGTCGCGCCCGTCGCGGTGGGGGCGTTCTTCGGCTGGCGGCGCAGTCATCCGATCCCGAACATCTGGCAGCGCGGCGTGATCGCCGTGCTCGCATCCATCGGCGGTTTGCTCGTCGGATTCCTGGGCGCGCTCGCCGATCGCGTCTTCGGCCTGGCGGGCCTGATCATCTGGGGCACCGCCGCGGCGGCGTTCGGTCTGGCCGGGAGTCGCTGGGCGGTGCGGGCCGCGCGGCCCGAGGCGAGGCCCGAGTCGGCCGGAACCCCATGAAACCGCTCGATGTCCTGCTGGCGGGGCGGGTCCCCTACCGAGCGGCCCTCGCGTGGCAGCGGGCGCTGGCCGAAGAACGGATCTCCGGCCGGCGCGGTGACCTGCTGCTCCTCCTGGAGCACGATCCCGTGGTGACCCTCGGCCGCACGTCGGACAGCGGCAATCTGCTGCAGCCCGGGGGCATCGACGTCGTGGAGGTGGAGCGCGGCGGCGATGTCACCTACCACGGTCCCGGGCAGCTGGTCGGTTACCCGATCCTCGACCTCTCCGGGTACCGGCAGGACCTGCACTGGTACCTGCGCACCCTCGAGGACGCGCTGATCGTCGCGCTGGCGCGCCTGGACATCGCTGCGGGTCGGGAGCCCGGGCGCACGGGGGTGTGGACGAGCGGTCGGAAGATCGCGAGCATCGGCGTGCACGTGAAGCGCTGGGTCACCTGGCACGGCTTCGCGCTCAACGTGACGACGGATCTCGCGGCGTTCGACCGGATCGTGCCGTGCGGGATTCCGGGGGTCATCATGACTTCCATCCAGCACGAACGGGGAGCGGGGAGCGGGGAGCGGTCGGCGACGGAGCTATGGGAAACGGCAGTGAACGCGGTGATCGCGGGGGTCGAGGAGGCGTTCCAGGTGAGCGCACAGCGCGTTCCGGCCGAGGCGACCCCCGCGTGAAGGACCGGCTCCCCCCCGGCCAGATCCTCACAAAGAAGTGGCCGGTGCTGCACTACGGGCTCGTCCCGGCAGTGGATACCACCACGTGGACCTTCGAGGTCTCGGGGCTCGTGGCGCGGCCCTATTCGATCACGTGGGAGGAGCTGCTCGCCCTGCCCCGCACCACGGTGCGCTGCGACATCCACTGTGTCACCACCTGGAGCCGGTTCGACAACGCCTTCGAGGGCGTCGCGGTGCGTCTGCTGCTGGAGCGCGCCGGCGTGAGCCCCGCCGCGCGGTTCTGCCTGGTGCACGCGGAGCAGGATTTCTCGACCAACCTCCCGCTCGGCGATCTCGACCGGCCCGACAACCTCATCGCCCTCAAGCACGACGGCGACTGGCTGACGCCGGAGCACGGTGGACCGGCCCGGTTGCTCGTGCCGCATCTGTATTTCTGGAAGAGCGCGAAATGGGTGCGGGGCTTCGAGCTGCTGGACCAGGACATCCCCGGCTTCTGGGAGCAGAACGGCTACCACATGCGCGGCGACCCGTGGACCGAGGAGCGCTACGGCGGGCGGGCGCTCACGCAGCACGAAATCAACCGGTTCCGCAACCGCAGTAAGCGCGCCTAGCGCGCGAGCAGCGCCTCCACTTCCCGCGCTGCCTCCGCCTGCAGCCGCCCTTCCTCGTCCAGGTCCCGTGTCAGGGTGGCGAGCGACTCGCCCGATGAAGCCGCCCGCAGCGCCCGTTCACCAGAAGCCCCGCTCAACGCGGCGATCGCCTCGAGCAACCGCTGCACCAGCGCGTCGCGCCCCCGCTCGCAACGCGTCAGAGCATCGAGCCACGTCGCCGGAGGGTCCGCCCAGCGCTCCGTCTGCGAGTCGAACGACTCGAGATGGGATTCGAGCGCCGAGAGCTCACGCGCCGCCGAGCAGGCGGCGCCCACGAGCGGACCGAGCGATCCGCTCCCCGCTGGAGTCGCGCAGGCACGCCGCAACAGGTCCAGCAGCAGCCTCCGCGCCGGACCTTCCGGCAGCGCCGCCACGGTGCGCACGGCCTCGCGCTCGACGTCGGACGGCAGGGTCCCCGGCCTGCCGCGCGGCGGATTCCACACCGGCGCCCGGCGCCCCACGGCCGCCACGCTCACGATCCCCACGGCCACGAGAGGACTGAACAGCAGCAAGACCGGAAGGCTCGCGAACGCGCCGGCCAGGGAGCCGCCCACGCCGACCAGCCCGGCGAATCCGGCGATCGCGGGAGGAACCGTCGTGCGCCACGGCGGCGGGAGCGACTCGACGCGCCCCAGCAGGCCGTGCGCACCGAGCCGCTCGAGGATCCGCGCCGATCCCTCGGCGGGAACACGCAACAGTGGCCGCTCCCCCCGCGCCGCCTCCTCCCGGCCGGCCGCGCTCGTCTCGGCTCCGATACGATCGGCGAGGGTCTCGAGCACGCCTCGATGCGCACCCGCCCGGGTCGGGCGGTCGAGAAAGACCAGCACGTCGTCGGAGGTGCTCGACCGGCCGGCGCAGCGCGGACAGACGCCCAGTCCAAACGGCTCCATCGCACCGCAGATCGCGCACTCGACGCCGCGGGGCACCGCCGCCGCGTCCGCTTCCCATTCCGCGTCGGGCGACAGGGCTGCCGCGAACAGGCCCACTGAGGGAAACCGCTCGTCCGGGTCGGCCGCGGTCGCTCGCGCCACGGCTGCATCGAGCCACTCCGGCACGTCCGCGCGCCGCTCACGCGGGTGGTGGCCGGTGGCGAGGGCCTTCGCGCCTCCATCCCGCGCGCCGCGGGACGGCAGCTCACCCACCAGCCCGAAGTAGAGAGTCATCCCGAGCCCGTAGCAGTCGGCCCGAGCATCGCCCCGCCCTCCCGCCATGACTTCCGGCGCCGCATAGGCGGGCGTGCCCACGACCCCGCCCGTGTGCGTAACGGTGGCCTGGCCCACGAGGCGCGCGGAGCCGAAATCGGTGAGCCGGGCCCGGCCGTCCGGATCGAGGAGCACGTTCTGCGGCTTCACGTCGCGATGGAGAATACCGGCGCGGTGGGCGGCCTCGAGTGCGGCCGCCACGTCCCGCCCCAGGCGCGCGGCAGCGGCAGGATCGAGCAGGCCGCGCTGGCGCACCCGGACTGCCAGGTCGGGTCCCGCGACGAACTCGAGCACCACGAACGTCCAGGGCCCATCATCCACGACGTCGTAGACCGTCACGACGTTGGAGTGGCTCAGGCGCCGGACGGCCTGGACTTCCCTGCGCAG
>DATDED010000365.1:0-2575 GCA_036523455.1 Gemmatimonadales bacterium | reverse complement strand
GACGCCGACCCATCCGATGCCTTCGCGGTGCAGAGCCGGATTGCGGGAGAGGTGTCGCAAGCGCTCAACCTGGCGCTGACACCACAGGACAGCGCGATTGCCGGTGCGCGTCCCACCACCAATGCCGCGGCGTATGACGCCTATCTCCAGGGGGAAGCGCTGCTGCAACGGGCCGAGCTTTCGGATTACGATGCACGCCCCGCCGCGGCGCTGTTCCAGCAGGCGGTGACGCTCGATCCGGCGTTCGGCCTCGCCTGGGCGCGGCTCTCGTACGCCTACATGGTCATCTACTGGAACTTCTTTGACCGCACCGCGGCGCGGCTGGCGCAGGGCACCACCGCCGCCGAGCGGGCGCAGTCGCTGGCGCCCAATCTTCCCGAAACCCAGTTGGCGGTGGCCTATGTCCGGTACTGGGGGCACCGCGACTATGAGAGCGCCCGGCGCGAGCTGGACCCCGCCCTTCGGGCGCGGCCGAACGACGTCAAGCTCCTGCTGCCGTATTCGTATGTGGCGCGCCGCAGCGGACGTTGGGACGAGGCGATTGCGACGATGCGCCGGGAGGTGGATCTCGACCCGCGCAATCCCATCGCCCTCGATGACCTGGCGAACACCCTCACCTACATCCAACCGGCGGGACCCTCCGAGCAGTACTTCGAGCGGGCCGTGCTCCTCGCCCCGCTGATGGGCCAGCTCTGGCAGGATTGGATCACCGCGCGGATCGGGGACGGCAATCCTGACCGGATCAGGGAGGTCATCCACCGGAGTGAGGCGGCGCTCGGCAAGGGATTCCCGGCCTGGTTCCTCACCGGCGATCATTACGGTCGCCAGCTGCTCATCGCGACGGTGGCCGATGCCGGATTCCGCGCGCGCCTCCTCGCCGGCTCGATCGCGAGCGACCTCCCCTCCGATTCGGCCGCGATGATGATCATGAAGGCGGCACTCGCGCGTGCCGCGGGTGACGCGGCCGGAGCGACCCGCTACGCCGACGCCGCATGGACCATCTACGGCCGGCTGGCGCAGCGGGACACCGCCGAACCGAATTGGCACAACTGGATGGCCCGGGCAGCACTGCTCCGGGGGCGCCCCGAGGATGCGGTACGGGAGTCGCGGCGCGCGGTGGAGATGTTGCCCGCCTCGGTCGATCACGTGGACGGACCGGACCACCTCGCCATGCTCGCGAAAGCGCAGGCCATGGCTGGGCACGCCGATTCGGCCCTCGCCCATCTCAAGGAGCTGCTGGCCATCCGCTCGATCTGGAAGGCAGGCGCCCTCCGCCTGACTCCGGAGTTCGCCTCGCTCCGGAACGATCCCCGCTTCGTGAGGCTGCTGGAGCGTGCGCCGAAGTGAGTCCCGTGCAAGGAGACCGCCCGGCATGACGGCCCCTGAGCGCCTCGCGTCCGCCCTCGCGGATCGCTACCGCATCGAGCGCGAGCTCGGCGCGGGCGGCATGGCCACGGTGTATCTCGCGCAGGACCTGAAACACGACCGCAAAGTCGCACTCAAGGTCCTGCGCCCTGAGCTTGCGGCGGTGATCGGCGCTGATCGCTTTCTCAAAGAGATCAAGGTCACTGCCAACCTCCAGCACCCCCACATCCTCGGCCTCATCGACTCGGGCGAGGTGGACAGCCTCCTCTACTACGTCATGCCCTACGTCGAGGGCGAATCGCTGCGCGAGCGGCTCACCCGCGAAAAGCAGCTGCCCGTCGACGACGCCGTACGCATCACCCGCGAAGTGGCGAGCGCGCTCGACTACGCCCACCGCCACCACGTAATCCACCGCGACATCAAGCCCGAGAACATCTTGCTGCACGAGGGGCAGGCACTGGTAGCGGACTTCGGGATCGCGCTGGCGGTGAGCGCGGCGGGCGGAACGCGGATGACGGAGACGGGGATGTCGCTCGGGACGCCGCACTACATGAGTCCCGAGCAAGCGATGGGGGAACGGGAGATCACGGCGCGGAGCGACGTGTACGCGCTCGGAGCGGTGGCGTACGAGATGCTGCTCGGGGAGCCACCGTTCACGGGGCCGACGGCGCAATCGATCGTCGCCAAAGTACTGACCGAGGTGCCGCGGCCGCTCCTGCCGCAGCGCCACACGATCCCACCCAACGTCGAGGCCGCTGTGCTACAGGCGTTGGAGAAACTCCCGGCCGACCGGTTCGGGACGGCGGCGGAGTTCGCCGCGGCACTGACCGATCCGAGCCGAACCGGCACTGCGGCACGAACCGCTGTTCCAGCCGCGCCGGCTCAGCGCACCCGGAACCGCGTCTTGATGATGGTCGGCGCGCTCGCGATCCTCGCCGCCGGGTTCGCCCTGGGGGGCCGGCTCCGGCCCGCGCGACCCGAACCGGTGATGCGATTCAGCGTGACGTTCCCCAGCGGTGAAGCGATTCAGTCGGTGCAGACCGCGCGGGTCGCCATCTCCCCGGACGGCTCCCGGCTCGTCTACGTCGGTCCCGACAGCGGGTCGGGCACCCAGCTGTGGGTCCGGCCGATGAGCTCGCTCAACAGCCGGCCGCTGCCGGGGACGGGCGGCGCGCAAGCCCCGTTCTTCAACCCCGAGGGAACAATGGTC
>DATDED010000364.1:0-3603 GCA_036523455.1 Gemmatimonadales bacterium | reverse complement strand
ACCACGCGTCGATCGTCGACGGCGCCAAGATGTCCCAGGGCGAAACGGTGCGCTTCAACCACGGTGACCTGGCCAGCCTCGAGCGCAAGGTGCAGCGCGTGCCCGAAGGGACCGGGACGATGGTCATCGTGGACGGCATCTACTCGATGGAAGGCGACATCGCCGATCTGCCGAACCTGGTCAAGCTCGCCCAGAAGTACGGCGTGGCTTTGGCCGTGGACGACGCGCACTCGGTGGGCGTCCTGGGCCCCAAGGGCGACGGGACGGCCGCGCACTTCGGCCTCACCGAGGAGGTCGACCTCATCGTCGGCACCTTCTCCAAGTCGCTGGCGTCGATCGGCGGGTTCGCGGCCGGCGACGAGACCGTGATCCACTACCTCAAGCATCACAGCCGCCCGCTCATCTTCACCGCGGCGCTGCCCCCGGCGAACACCGCGGGCGTGCTGGCGGCGCTGCACGTGCTGCAGCGCGACCCCGAGCGGCGTGACCGGCTCTGGGTCAACACCCGCCGGCTGCAGCAGGGCCTGCGTGGTCTCGGATTCGACATCGGCCCCACGGAAACGCCGATCGTGCCGGTCCTCATCGGTCCGCTCGAGAAGACCTTCCTCTTCTGGCGCAAGCTGTTCGACGCGGGGGTGTTCACCAACCCCGTCGTGCCGCCGGCGGTGCCGCCGTCCCAGTGCCGGCTGCGCACCAGCCTCATGGCCACGCACACCTTCGAGCAGATCGACCGCGCGATCGACACCTTCGCCCGGCTCGGCAAGGAGTTGGAGGTCATTTGAGCCTCGAGGTGGTCCCCGTCCGTTCCGGACGGGACCTCGAACGATTCATCGCCTTCCCTTACACGTTGCACCGGCGGGACCCCCTGTGGGTCCCGCCGTTGCGGATGGACGTTCGTACCATCCTCTCCCCCAAGAAGAACCCGTTCTTCCAGCACGCCCAGGCGGAGTATTTCATCGCCCGGGACGGCGGACGGATGGTCGGCCGCATCGCCGCCATCCGCAACGACGCCCACAACCAGCTGCATCACGACCGCGTCGGGTTCTTCGGGTTCTTCGAGTGCATCGACGACCTGGCCCCCGCGACCGCGCTGTTCGACGCCGCGGCCCGCTGGCTGCGCGAGCGCGGGCTCGACACCATGCGCGGGCCGATGAATCCGTCCATCAACGACGAATGCGGGCTGCTGGTGGAGGGCTTCGACACCCCGCCGGCCGTGCTGATGCCGCATAACCCAGCGTATTACGTGCCGCTGCACGAGCGCTACGGCTTTCGCAAGGCGAAGGACCTGATCGCCTTCTGGGGAGGGGGCGAAGCGCCCCCCGAGCGGTTCGAGCGGGCGAACCGGGTCATCGCCGAGCGGCTGGGCGTAACGCTGCGCTCGCTCGACATGAAACGCTTCCGGCAGGAAGTGGACCTCGTCAAGGCGCTGTTCAACGAGGCCTGGGAGCAGAACTGGGGCTACGTGCCGATGACCGACGCGGAGCTCGAGCATCTCGCCAAGCAGCTGAAGCCGATCATCGTCCCGGAGCTGATCGTCTTCGCCGAGATCCAGGGCCGCGTGGTGGGGTTCGCCGTCGCCATTCCGGATTTCAACGTCGCCCTGAAGCACAATCCCTCGGGCCGGCTCTTCCCGGGGCTCCTCAAGATCCTCTGGTACTCCCGCAAGATCGACCGCGCCCGCATCCCCCTGCTCGGCACCGTGCGCGAGTACCGCGGCAAGGGCATCGACGCGATGCTGTATCACTGGATCTGGACCAAGTCCGTGGCGCGCGGCATGGCCCAGGGGGAAGCCGGGTGGATCCTCGAGGACAACGCGCCGATGATCAACGGGCTCATCCGGCTCGGCTTCCATCCCTACAAGACGTATCGCGTCTACGACAAGGCGCCGTGAACGCCTTCGTCACGGGCGCCACGGGGTTCGTGGGCGCCCACCTCGTCGACGCCCTGCTTCGGCGGGGCGACACGGTGGTCTGCCTGGTCCGCAACGGCGCCAAGGCGCGTGCGCTCGGCTGGACCGGCGTCCGCGTCCTCGAGGGTGACCTCGACACACCGGACGCACTGCGGGAAGGCTGCGCCGGGGCCGAGGTCGTGTATCATGTCGCCGGACGCATCAGCGCCCGAAACCCGGGGGAGTTCCTGGCCGTCAACAGAGACGGCACGGCGCGGGTGCTGGACGCCGTGGGCCGCGAGCCGCCGCGCCGCCTTGTGTACGTGTCGTCCCTCGCCGTGGGCGGACCGACCGTGCCCGGGCAGCCGATCGACGAGGGCCGCGCGCCCGCGCCGGTCACCGCCTACGGCCAGAGCAAACTCGCGGCCGAGGAGCTGGTGCGCGCCGCCGCGGTGCCGTGGACCATCGTCCGGCCCCCCGTCGTCTATGGGGAGCGGGACCGGGAGACGCTCCGCATCTTCCGCCTGGCGCGTTTCGGCCTGGGCACGGTGATCGGTGACGGATCGCAAGAGTTGTCGGTCCTGTATGCGCCGGACCTGGCGGACGCGCTCATTGCCGCAGGCCTCGCCCCGGCGGCGGCCGGGCGGATCTACTATGCGGCGCACCCGGCCGGGACGACCAGCTGGGGCCTGGTCGAGGCGGTGGGACGGGCGGTGGGAACAAGGCCGCGGAGGCTGCCGATTCCCGGCCCGCTAGCGCGAGTCGCCCTCTGGACCGTAGGTTCGCTGGCGCACGCCGTCGGACGCGCTACGGTCCTGTCGGCCGACAAAGCGAATGAGTTCCTGGCCCCCGCCTGGACCTGCCGCGCCGATGCACTCGCGCGCGACGCCGGTTGGCGGGCGACGACCGATCTGGCGACCGGCCTGGCCCGTACGGTCGCCTGGTACCGCGCGGAGGGATGGCTGTGATGGAGGGGCGAGTGAGATTGGCGAGGTTCACGGCACTGGACCGCTGGACCCTGGCGTACGTCGCCCTGGCGACCGTCGCCCTGGGGCTCTTCTCCTCGGCAGCGGCGATCCCCCGCTGGCCGTACCTGGCGGCCGCCCACGCCATGCTCGTGGGACTCGTCCTGCTCGCCCCGTACGCCCGCGAGTCCGGACCGGTGGGCCGGTTTCTCGGGGAGTGGTACCCGATGCTGCTGCTGGCGGGGTTGTACGGCGAGATCGGCGTCCTGACCCTGGCGTCCGGGTACCAGCACGACCTCGCGGTGCAGCGGCTCGAGACCGCGGTGTTCGGCTCGCAGGTGTCCTACCGCTGGATCCGCGAGATGCCGGTGCCGTGGCTCTCGGCCGTGCTGCACACCTGCTACCTGGCCTACTACGCGATCCTCTTCGCCCCGCCGCTCGGACTCTGGTTCTCCGGCCGCCGCGAGGCCGCACGCCACACGATTCTCGGCGTCATGATCACGTTCTATCTGTGTTACGCCATCTTCCTCTTCTATCCCGTGGCCGGCCCGCGCTACACGTTCGACCTGCCTCACAACGCGGCGACGGCCGTGGGCCCCGCCCGCCTCACCCAATGGCTGCTCGACCGCGGCGATTCCTGGGGCGCGGCGTTTCCATCGTCCCATGTCGCCGCGTCTGTCGTAGCGACCGGGTTCGCGCTGCGCTATTGGCGACCACTCGGGTTCGCGCTGCTCCTGCCCACCACTGGCC
>DATDED010000363.1:0-2122 GCA_036523455.1 Gemmatimonadales bacterium | reverse complement strand
GTGCGTTGACGAGATCGTCAGCCGAAATC
Source organism: Gemmatimonadales bacterium (assembly GCA_036523455.1). Classification (GTDB taxonomy): domain Bacteria; phylum Gemmatimonadota; class Gemmatimonadetes; order Gemmatimonadales; family GWC2-71-9; genus DASTHG01. The sequence goes on along the minus strand of DATDED010000363.1, from coordinate 2,093 downwards.
CGTCCGGGTCGCGCACCCGAAGCACCGTCACGCCCCAGGGCATGCGGGTCGGCTCGGTGTCGAGCGTCGTTCCGTGCGCCTTGATGTGCGACGCCACTTCGTGGGCGTCCTGAGACGTGGTGATCTGGAGCGAGATGCCCTCGCCCTTGATGCGATCCAAACCCTTCGCGCCGTCGTCCTGGGCCAGCAGGATTCTCACGGCCCCGGCCCGCAACGAGATGGCGATGGCTTTGCCCTCGCGCTCGTGCCGCCGATCGAGCGCGAATCCGAGCGCGTCGCAGTACCATGCGGCGCTGTGCTCGAGATGAGCGACGGTCAGCGCCGCCTCGAGGCTCCTCCTTTCCGAGGAAAATGGTTCAGCGACATCATGGATCGTGCGGTCTGCGCGATCTGTCGAAGTTAACGCTGCGGGTCCACCTTGTCCTTCTCCCGTCCCCGCACCAGCAGCCGCTCGGCGAAGTCGAGCCGCTCCTGCGCCTCGCTCAGCTCATGGCGCAGCTTGCCCACGTCGCCCTCGAGCGCTTCGACCCGGCTCACCTCGGCCTCGAGCGCTTCGAGCCGCTCCTGCAGCTCGCTGCCGCCGACGACCCCACGAGACTGCCGCAGCCGCTGGGCCCAGAGCCCGAACGCCAGCGCGAGCGCCGCATGAGACCCGGCATGCCACCACGGCTCACCCGGCCGGACCGCGAACCCGACGGCGACCAGGTTGGCGGCGCTCAGCACGAAGGCGATCGGAAACCACACGGACGGCTTGAAGGTCACGGTGCTCTACTAAACGAGCCGCCGGATCGCTTTGTGTCAATCGGGCGGAGGCCTTAGCATTGAGGCATGATCTCACGATCGATCGCCGCCGTCCGGGCTCTCCCATTGCTGTGCGCCGTCCTCGCCTGTAACGCCAAGAGCACCGCCACGGTGCCGGAAGCGAGCGTGCTGCTGCAGAACGGCAGCCCATGGCCGGGAACGCTCCAACTGACACGCGGTTTCGCCGGAAGCCTCAGCACAACATCCAACGGCATCAGCTGCGTAGCCATCGATACGGTCCCGCAGGATACCGCCCTCGGGACGGCCACGATCCTGATTCCGGGCACCCCGCGGGTCCGGACCTTCACCTGGTCGTTCCGCACCGCGCCATTCCTGTCCGTGCAGCTGAGCGGTGATTCGGCGGGCGGCGTGAACATCTCGCGTGTCGGATTCTCCAATGATGCGGCGCCCTGCATCCCGTAGGCAGTACGCCGTCTGGGCCGCTTCGGGCCTGTGACCGGCCCGGCCGGCGCCGGGTATATCCTCCAGATGACCGAGCCCTCCAACGTTGCGCTGGCGCTCGTGGTCGCGTGCGCCGCCTGCGGTGGCGAGAGCCTCTTCCGCTCCCCGCTCGACCCGCTGCGCCTGGACGTGGTCGCCGCGCGCACCACGATCGACGTCGGCGACACGACAACCGTCCGGTTCCAGCTCAGCAACACCGGGGGCGATACCGTCCGCCTTACCTTCAGCAGCGGCTGCCAGGTGCTGCCCTACGTCACCGACGCCGACCATCAGGTCGTGTACCCCGGGGGCGGCGGCTGGGCCTGCATCACCGTGATCACGCACCTCGAGTTGGCCCCCGGCGCGCAAAAGGTCATCCCGCTCGTGATCCACGGCGGGTCCCCGGCGGCCCCGGGGTACGCCAACGTGCCGCTCGATCCCGGGCAGTACTGGATGTACGCCACCCTGGAACAGCCCGACCACCCACGATCCGAGTCGCTCCTCTTCACGGTGCGCTGACGCCGCACCCGATGGGCTGCGGTTGCCCAGGGGAGTCGCCCACGACAACTTGAGTAGCATGACGACCACCACGCAGGTGCGCGGCCTCCGGGTCGTGGTCGACAACACGCGACCCGATATCGCGACGGACGAGGTGTTGCGCCGCCTCGATGAGGCGCTGGGTCTGATCGAGCGCTACGCCCCGCACCACTTCCGCAAGCTGGGACGGGCGTTCGACCACATCCTCGTGGAGCGCTACGCCTGCCGCGGCGCCTATTTCCCCGACCAGCGCGCCTGCATGGTCGAGCTGACCTTCACCGTCAACCGGGACTTCACCGCGTCCCAGATCGCCG
>DATDED010000362.1:0-8886 GCA_036523455.1 Gemmatimonadales bacterium | reverse complement strand
TCGGAGAGGACCTGCGCGCCGAGGATCCCGAGGCGGCGATCGCCGTGGAGGATCTGAAGGCGTGGGGACTGCCGCCGATGGGACTGGGCGTGCGCATGCTGCTCGCCACCGGTGACCGCTTCTTCGTGTATCCCACGAAGCTACGCGAGTATCAGGCTCGCTATCGCGGCTCGTTCCTGCACGGGGGCGTGAGTCCCGAGGAAGTGATCCTGCCGGTGGCGCTGCTCACGCCGCGCCGGGCCGGCCGGGGAGTCCGCTAGATGGCCGAGGGGCGCGGCGCACGCCTCCTCCGGCTGCTCCGCCCGTACCTCCCGTTGTTCGCCCTCACCATCGGCGCCACCATCGTGGCGTCGATCCTCGACGGCTTCACGTTCGTTCTGCTGATCCCGTTTCTGCGCACGCTGTTCCATCAGCCCGCGATCGCCGCCGACGGCGGCTCCGCGATCCAGGCTCTGCTGCGCAAGATCGCGGGCCCGTTCCTCCCGACCGGCGAGCCCTCGGTGGCGCTGCGCAACGTGGTCCTGGTGCTGCTCGCCGCGCTGATCCTCAAGAACGCCTGCGAGTACCTGTCGGCCTACTGGTCGGTGGTGATCCAGGAAGGGGTGGTGCGGGACCTGCGGGTGCGCCTGTTCCGCCACCTCCAGACCCTGCCGCTCGCCTTCTTCCAGCGCACCAGAGCCGGCCAGACGGTGGCGCGGCTCATCACCGACGCCGACCAGGTCAAGACCGCGGTCAGCGCCGCGCTCGCATCGTTGATCCAGAACTGCGTGATGATCGCGGTCTATCTGGCCGTGATGCTCGGGTTGTCCGTTCGCCTCTCCCTTGTGGCGCTGGTCTTCGCCCCCATCCTGTTGTTCGTGATCCGCCCGCTGGTACGGCGACTGCGGCGCCGCTCGCGCGAGGTGGCGGCCGAGCGCGGCGAGCTGACGGCGCACGTGAGCGAGATGATGAATTCGGTGAAGCTGGTGCGGGCCTACACCGCCGAGACGTACGAGGCCGGCCGGTTCCGGGAGCTGGCCAGCCGGTTCCGGAAGCGGGTGCTCCGCGCCCAGCGCTTCTCCAGCCTCACGAGCCCGGTGAGCGAGGTGTTCGGCGGCATGATGATCGTCGCCATTCTCTGGTACGGGACGCTGCTGGCGCTGCAGGCCACGCGCGGGCTCGGGCCCGAGGAGCTGATCACCTTCCTCATCGTGGCGCTGCGCCTCAACTCGCCGATCAAGTCCATCGCCAACTACCCGGCGATCATGGCCGGCGCGGTGGCGGCGGCCGACCGGGTGTTCGAGGTGCTCGATCTTCCGGCGGAGGAAACCGACCGTCCCGGAGAAACGACGGCGCGCTTCGCCGGACAGATCGAGTACCACGGGGTGTCCTTCGCCTACGGGAAGGACGCGGCCGTGCTGCGCGACGTGAATTTCGAGGTGCGACGCGGTGAGGTGGTGGCGATCGTCGGTCCGTCCGGGGCGGGGAAGACCACGCTGGTCGACCTGCTGCCCCGTTTCTACGAGCCGTCGAGCGGCGTGATCCTGTTCGACGGGGTCCCGATCACCCGCTACACCCGCTCCTCGCTGCGACACCTCATGGGGATTGTGTCGCAGGAAACGATTCTCCTGAACGACACGGTGCTGTCCAACATCGCGTACGGGAAGCCGGACTACACGCTGGAGCAGGTGCAGGCCGCGGCGCGGGCCGCGAACGCCGCGGAATTCATCGAGCGTCTCCCCGAGGGCTATCACACGGTGCTCGGCGAGCGTGGCACGCGGCTGTCCGGGGGCCAGCGGCAGCGCATCGCGATCGCCCGCGCGCTGCTGCGCGATCCGCCGATTCTCATCCTCGACGAAGCGACGAGCGCCCTCGACACCGAATCGGAGCGGCTGGTGCAGGAGGCGATCGACCGGCTGATGCAGCACCGCACCGTGTTCGTCATCGCGCACCGGCTCGCCACCGTGCAGCACGCCGACCAGATCCTCGTGCTGGCCGAAGGCCGCATCGTGGAGCGCGGCTCGCACGACGAGCTGCTGGCGAAGGACGGCCTGTATCGCCGGCTCTATCATCTGCAATTCGGTCCCGCTACGTGATGCTGTCCGGCTTCACCATCGTCCGCAACGCGATCAAGCTCGATTTCCCCATCGTCCCCGCGATCCGCTCGGTGCTCGAGGTGTGCGACGAGGTCGTGGTGAACGTGGGGAAATCCGAGGACGAGACCCGCGATCTCGTGGCCGGCGTGAGCGACCCCCGGGTGCGCATCATCGACAGCGAGTGGGACTTCACCCGCAAGAACGAGATGCTGTCGCAGGAGACCCTCAAGGCTATGGCCGCCTGCCGGGGGAGCTGGGGGATCTACATCCAGGCGGACGAAGTGCTGCACGAGGACGGGGCACGCGCCCTGCGGGACCGCACGCGGGAATGGGACACCGATGCGCAGGTGGAGGGGCTGCTGGTGCGCTATCTCCATTTCTACGGCGGCTTCGACACCGTGGCGACCAACCGGCGCTGGTACCGCCGCGAGGTGCGGTGCATTCGGCTGGGGCACGACATCCGCCCCTATCAGGGCGCGCAGGGGTTCCGGGTCGGCCCGGAGTACCGGAAGATCCGCGTCCGCCCGACCGACGCCGTGATGTTCCATTACGGGTGGGCGCGGCCCGCGCGCGCCATCCGCGAGAAGCTCGAAATCTCCAAGATCATCTATCCCTGGAGCCGGGAGCGCTCGGCGCAGGAGCAGGAGCGCGGCTACCTCGAATGGCTGCCCCTGCTGAAGCCGTTCACGGGAGCCCATCCCCGGGCGGCCCAGGAGTGGGTGCGCGAGCGGATGGTGGATCCCGAGCGCCGGATCGGCCCACGGCACTTCAGGCCGGAGCATCTGCGGTTCTACATGTCGGACTGGATCGAGAAGCTCACGGGGGAGCGGGTGTTCGAATTTCGAAACTACGAGCTCGTGTGATTGCGGATTGCGGATTTCGGATTGCGGATTGAAAGGTCGCAGGCCGCGGTACGGTCAATCCACAATCCGCAATCCGCAATCCGCAATCAGGTCGTCCAGGGCGTGGCTCTCCCCGGAGGGAGCTCCCCCGTGTCGCGCAGATGCCCGTAGACGCGCACGTACTCCTCCGCCATCACGCGATGGGTGAAGTAGCGCTCCGCGTGCGACCGGCACACCTCGGGCTTGCGTGACGCGATCGTCCGCGACGCCTCCACCATTTCGTCGAGCGTATCGCACAGCGCCCCGACCTCCGCCGTGAGCACCTCGGGCAGGGCGCCCCGCCGGGTGGCGAGCACCGGCGTCCCCGAGAACAGCGCTTCGATCGTCGTGAGCCCGAACGGCTCGTCCCACAGGGCCGGCATCCACAGGCAGCGCGCGCCGGAGAGCAGCTCCGCCTTCTTTCTTCCGTCCACTTCGCCCACGAAGCGGATCTTGATCGAGAAGCTGGGCCGCCAGCCGCCGGCGAGCAGCAGGCGCCGGTTGGTGCGCTTGGCCCCCTCGATCGCCCAGTGGTAGCCCTTCGCGCTGTGCAGCCGCCCGATGAAGAAGTCGTAGTCGTGTTTCTTGGTCTGAAACAGGAATTCCCGGGGATCGAGCCCTGCATACACGAACGCCGCGGCGCCGTGGCGTGCCGCATGGTTCCCGGAGAGGAACGTCGCGTGCGGCGGCACGGCCTCACCCTGTTTCAGGTTGCCGTAGATCGTCTGCAGGAACGGGAGGCCGGCGGGGATGCGGTGCAGCGGACGGCAGTGTGCGTGGGCGACGTCCGCGTCCCGGGGGAGATGCGGAGCCAGATCGAAGTTCGGATCGCTCAGCCGCTGCGCGGGGAGCTCGACGACCGTCGCCTCGGGCAGCTTCGTGCCCGGGGCCGCGATCAGCGTCACGCGATGGCCGAGCTCGACGAGTCCGCGCACCAGCGCGACGACGATGCGCTCGGTGCCGCCGTACCCCTTCACCGGCAGGCGGTGGTGCGAGATCACGGCGATGTGCATCGGGGCCAGAGTATAACTAGCTTCGCTCCATGCGCGAGGCCCCGCTCACCGTTTTGCAGCTGACCTTTCAGGGCGACGGCGCCGGCTCGACGCAATCCATCCTCAACTTGAGCGAGCAGCTCGCGCGGCGAGGGGCGCGCGTCCTGGTCGGCTGCCGGGCGGAGTCCTTGCTGTTCCGGTCGGCGGGCGCAGCGGGGCTCGGCGCCGTCGCGCTGGACTTCTCCCGACTGCGCCCGCTGGCGCGCGCGCTGGCCGGCGTCATGGCGCGCGAGCGCGTGGACGTGGTGAACAGCCACGCGACCCGCGACCGCCGCGCGCTCACCTGGCTGCGGCTGAGCGGGCGCCTGCCCCAGGCGTTCGTGGTCACCCGGCGGACGATGCCGCTCACCTCGCCGCTGGAGCTGCGTCTCGTCGGAACGGCGGCGGATCGCACCATCGCGGTGAGTAGCGCGGTGGCCCGGGCGCTGGCCCGCCGCTGGCACGCGCTGGCGCGGCTGCGGATCGTCCCCAACGGCATCGACCTCGCCCGTGTGGACGCCGAGCCGGACGACGCCGAGGTGGCGGCGGCGCGCGCGTCGCTCGGCGAGGTCGGGGACCGGCGGGTGGTGGCCGTGATCTCCCGCCGCAAGGATCAAGACGTGTTGCTGGCGGCGTTGCCCGCGGTGCAGACCCCGGTACTCCTCGCCTGCGTCGGCATCGAAGCCGATGCCGGGCTGCGCGCCCTCGCCGCCGCCCTGCCGGAGCGCCACCGCGCGGCCTTCATCCCGTTCGTCTCCCGGCCCCTCGCCTACTACCGCATCGCGGCCGTGGCGGCGCTGCCGTCGCGCATCGAGGGGCTGTCGCAGAGCCTGCTCGAGGCCATGGCGTTGGGGCTGCCCGTCGTGGCGTCCGATGCGGGCGGCAACGCCGACCTGATCGGCGACGGCCGCACTGGATTGCTCGTGCCACCGCTCGAGCCAACCGCGTGGGCGAGTGCGCTCGATCGCCTGCTCGGCGCCCCCGAGCCGGCAGCGGGCATTGCGGCGGCGGGACGCGCCCTGGTGCGGCGGGAGTTCACCATCGAGCGGACGGCGGAGCGGACGGAGGCGGTGTACCGGGAGGCGCTGCACCGCCGCCTTCATCCTCTGCCTGCCGCATCGGTGTAAATTCCGGGCGCGGATGTTTCGACGGATCCCACCCCTCGCCTTCGCAGCGCTCGTCTGCGGCACTGGTTGTCGCCCGGCGCTTAATTACTCCGGTCCCGATGGCCCACGCTACGTCGGGGGCGTCGAGCCAGTGCGCCCGGCGTTGAGCGTTCATGGCGCCACGCCGGATTCGATTCGCATCGTCACGTTCAACATCAAGTTCGCCCAACACGTCGACCGCGCCGCAGCGCTGTTGCAGTCCGCGCGAGAGCTCCACCCTGCGGACATCGTCACGGTGCAGGAGATGGATGAGCCGGGCGTGCGGACCCTGGCCGCCGCGCTCGGCATGTCCTACGTGTACTATCCCGCCACCGTACACCCCCAGACCGGCAGGGATTTCGGTAACGCCGTGCTGTCGCGCTGGCCGATCACCGGGGACCGGAAGGTCATCCTGCCGCACCTCGGCCGGTGGGAGCGGACCGAGCGTGCCGCGGTCGGCGCGACGATCCTCGTGGGGGCGGTCCCGATCCGGGTCTACAGCGTCCACCTCGGCACGCCGCTGGAGATCGGACCGGGCGGCAAGCGCGACCAGGTGCGGGCCGTGCTGCGCGACGCCGTGGCCTACTCGCACGTGGTCATCGCCGGCGACATGAACGGCCAGAGCGTCGGCCGCGAGTTCGTGGCACACGGGTATCGCTGGCCCACCGAGCACGAGGCGTCCACCTCCAGCTTCTTCAGTTTCGATCACATCTTCCTGCTCGGCCTCGGGGATCACGCCGACACCGGCGTGGTCCGCGACAATCTCAAGTCCAGTGACCATCGGCCGGTCTGGGTGACCATCGCGCTGGGCGAGGGCGTGCCGGGATCCTCCACCCGTGCCCCGGCGACAGGCCCCTGAGTCGATCGCGCTCGCCGCTGGATGTCACTGGCGTTGTAGAGTAGTGTTCTCGTTGACATGCCGGCCCCGCTCACGGTCGTGATCCCGACCCTCAATGAAGGGGACCAGATCGCCGCCTGCGTGCGGCATCTCGCGTGGGCGGACGAAGTGATCGTGGCGGACGGCGGCTCCCAGGATGGAACGGCTTCGGCCGCCACAGCGGCGGGGGCGACGGTGCTGGAGGTGCCGGGGGTCACGATCGCGGCGCAGCGCAACGCCGCCATTGGCCGGGCACGGAACGCCTGGGTGTTCGCGCTCGACGCTGATGAGCGCATCGGGCCCGACCTCGAGCAGGAGTTGTCGAGTCTCGCGGCGGGCGCGGCGCGGCATGAAGCGTACGCGGTGCGGCGTAACAATGTGTACCTGGGCCGCCGCATGCGGTACGCCGGATGGGGCTATGGGTGGGCGGTCCGCTTCTTCCAGCGCGACCGCCGGTTCGTGGAGAAGCGGGTCCACGAAGGCCTCGAGCCGGTGGCCGACGTGGCCCGGCTGAACGGGGCGCTCGAGCACACGCCCTACCGGGACCTGTCGCACCACATCCGCAAGCTGGTGCAGTACGCGGAGTGGGGCGCCCTCGACCTCCGCGACGCCGGACGCCGGGCGCGCGCGACCGATCTCCTGGTTCGACCCGGCTGGCAGGCGTTTCGGACCTACGTGCTGCAGCTCGGGGTGCTCGAGGGGTGGCGGGGGGTGGTGCTGTGTGGGCTCGCCGGGGTGAGCGTGTTTCTCAAATACGCCCGCCTCTGGGACCTTCAACGACGCGGGTAATGGCAAAGACCTTCCTGCTGACCGATGAGTTTCCGCCGATCATGACCGGCATCTCCCGCCTGATGGGCGAGATCGCGCGCCGCTACCCGAAAGGGGAGCTGCTCGTTTCCACCGGTCAGCACCACGACGCCCCGGAGACCGACGGTCGGTACACCGGAACGGTGATCGACCGCCTGCCCATCTCCACCAAAGCACTGCACGGCTTCGCCGGCCTGATGTTCTGGGCCCGCCGCGTCGTCGGCCTCGCGCGGACCCACAAGCCGAGGTTCGCCTGGGCCGACTCGATCCGCCCGGCCGGCTATCCCGCCAAGTGGGCGTACGAGCGCGTCGGCGTGAAATACGGCGTGCTGGTACACGGCGGCGACCTCCTGAAGGAGCTGCACGCCATCCATCACACGCCGTTCACGCGGCGTTCGGGGAAGGCGCTCCTGAAGTCGGCGGCCGCGGTGGTCGCCAACAGTCATTGGACGCGGGAGCAGGCGCAGAAGGTGCTCCGCGAGGTGGGACTCGATCCTCTGGCCGAGCGGGTGAAGGTCGTGCCCCTGGGGACCGATCCGGAGCGGTTCCGGCCCGGGATCGACGCCCGCGACGTCCGGGAGCGTTACCGGCTGAACGGCGGCCGCTGGGCGATCACCGTGGCTCGGCTCGAGACCTACAAGGGGATCGACACAGCGATGCGCGCCGTGGCCCGCGTGCGCAAGGAAGGCATCGACCTGCACTACGCCGTCGTGGGCGGCGGCAAGCGGTCGCCCTTCCGGAAACTCGCCGAGGAACTGAAGATCGCCGACGTCGTGCGGTTCGTCGGTCCCGTGCCCGACGCGGATCTCGCGCCGTTGTACAACGCCGCCGACATCTACATCGGCGTGTCCCGGCAGGCGCAGGGCACCCGGATCGAAGGGTTCGGCGTGGCGCTCGCCGAGGCGGCGGCGTGCGGGCTCCCGGTGATCGCCGGTCGGAGCGGCGGGCTCGCCGAAGCGGTGCAGGACGGTGAGACGGGTATCGTCGTGGAACCCAGCGACACGGAGGCGGTTGCCCAGGCTCTCGGGCGTGTGCTCGGCGACCAGCTGCTCGCGCGGCGCCTGGGGCAGGGCGGGCGCAAGGCGGTCGAGACCTATTACAACTGGGACCGCGTGATCCGCGACCTGCGCGAAATCGAAGCTCAGGTGGCGTAGGAATCCACTCGTCCCCCGTCCCGCGTCCCTCGTCCCTTATTGTCGAAGACTCTCCTTCTTTCCTTCAACTTCCCTCCGCACGGGGGAGGAATCGCCCGCATGATGGGCGAGCTGGCGCTGCGCTATCCGCCGCAGTCGCTGCTCGTCTCGACGGGCGCGTATCCCGGCAGCGCCGCGAGCGATGCGACGTTCCCGCAGACCGTGGACCGCGTGGGCATCCGCGCCACGCGCCTGCGCACCATCAACGGGTTGATGCTCTGGTCCGCCCGGGCCGCCAGGCTGGCGCGCCGGCACCGGTTCGGCTTCGCATGGAGCGGTGAGCTGAAGCCGGCGGGGTACCCGGCGTGGTGGCTGTCCCGGCGGTACGGCATCCCCTACGGCGTGGTGGTACACGGTACGGAGCTCCTGCTGCTGGACCACAAGATCCGCGCGAGCCGCTTCAAGCGGTGGACCGCGGGCGGTCTCGTGGCCGGGGCGACCGTGCTCGCCGCCAACAGCAGCTGGACGGCGGCCGTGGCGCGTCGCCTGTACGACCTGCTGGGTCGCCCCGACCTCGCGGCCCGCGTGCAGGTGGTCCCGCTCGGCACCGAGCCGACCCAGTTCCGGCCCGGCCTCGACACCGGCCCCATCCGGGAGAAGTACGGGCTGGACGGCGGCCCGTGGCTGCTCACCGTCGCCCGTCTCGAGTGGCACAAGGGGATCGACACCGTGCTCCGGGCGTTGCCCGCGGTGCGCGCGGTGCATCCGGGGGTGCGCTACGCCGTGGCCGGCGTCGGTCCACGGGGGCCCGAGCTGGAGCGGATTGCGGGCGAGATGGGAATCCGTCACGCCGTCGAGTTCCTGGGTTTCGTCCCGGACGACGAGCTCCCCGCGCTGTACAACGCGGCGGATCTCTACGTCGGCGTGTCGCGCTATC
>DATDED010000361.1:0-4288 GCA_036523455.1 Gemmatimonadales bacterium | reverse complement strand
GCTATCAGCTATCAGCTATCAGCTATCAGCTTCTCCGGTACACTACCCTCCCGCCGACGATCGTGACGGAGACTCGCGCCGTGGCGAGAGACTCCGGCGGCATCGCGAAGAGGTTGTGGTCCACGACCACCACGTCGGCGTCCCGCCCCGGGGCCAGCGTCCCCCACTGGTTCTCCGCGAACACGGCCCAGGCGTTGCCGGCCGTGTACGCGTGCAGGGCCTGCGCCAGCGTGATCTTCTGTTCCGGCACCCAGCCCTCGGGATGTTTGCCGTCGAGGGTACGACGGGTCACCGCCGCGTAGAGGCCCCACAGCGGATCGAGCGTCGCCACGGTCCAATCGGAGCCGAAGGCGAGCGGCGCCTCCGTCTCGAGCAGGGTCCGGAAGGCGTACGTGGACTTGATGCGCTCCGACCCGATCCGCTGCTCCACCCAGCGGCCGTCGTCGATCGCGTGGTAAGGCTGCATCGACGGCACGATGCGCAGCCGCCCGAACAGCGGGATATCCTCGGGGCGGAGGTGCTGCGCGTGCTCGACGCGGAAGCGACGGTCGCGGGCGCCGTGGACGCGGGCCACGCTGTCGTAGATCGCCAGCAGCATGGCGTTGGCGCGATCTCCGATGGCGTGCACGGCCACCTGGAGCCCCGCGGAATCGGTGTTCCCGACCCACGTGCGCATGTCGGCTTCGGTATTCTGCAGCAGGCCATGGTAACCCGCTGAATCGTCGTACGCGTCGAAGAAATACGCGGTCCGCGACCCCGCCGAGCCGTCCATGAAGCCCTTCAACCCGCCGATACGCACCCACTCGTCGCCGGCGCCGCCGGCGCGGACCGTGTCGGCGACGGCGCGCCAGCCGTCGATCGGGAAATACAGATAGACGCGCAGCGTCATCCGGCCGGCCCGCTCGAGACGCCGATAGCTCGCGAGATCCGCCCACGAGGCGGACATGTTGGCCGTTGCTGTGACGCCGAGCGAGGCTGCGTACGCCAGGGCACGGGCCACCGCGGAGTCCATCTCCTCGGCCGACGGTGCGGGGATCGCCTTGCCGATCAAGTCCAGAGCCTGGTCCTTGAAGATGCCGGTGGGCTCGCCGGTCTTCGCGTCATGGAGGATCTCGCCGCCCGACGGCGTGGGCGTGGCCCTGGTGACGCCCGCCGCCCGGATGGCGGCCGTGTTGGCGAGGGCTTCGTGTCCATCGAGCCGGCTGATGAAGACGGGGTTGTCCGGCGTCACGGAATCGATCCACTCGCGTCGGGGCAGCGGCTGCCCGCGCCACAGGGTGTGATCCCAGTCTCCGCCCTGGATCCATTGCCCCGGCTGCCGCGTCCTGGCGAACGCCGCGATCCGCCGCACGAATTCCTCCGGCGTCGCGGCATCGCGCAGATCGAGGGACGCGAGCTGGAAGCCGCCCTGCACGAAATGGGTGTGCCCGTCGGCGAAGCCCGGCAGGACCAGTCCTCCGCGGGCATCGATAACGGCGGTGCGCGATCCGACGGTCCGGGCGACGTCCGCGGAATCGCCCACGGCGAGGATCTTCCCTGCACGGATCGCGACGGCTCCCGGCTGCGCCTCCCCGGATGAGAGCCCCGTCCAGACCATGCCGTTCACCACCACGGTATCGGCCTTGGGGCCGCCACAGGCGGCGATGCACAGCACGGAGAGGCCGGCGGCGGGCAGCACGTGGCGCATGCGGGGGATTCTCCCGGTCAACGGAGCTTGGTGACGCGGCGGATGGTGTCGAGCGCGGCCAGCGGATCGACGCCCGGGGCGGCTTCACGAGGCGGGGCAGCCGCCTGCAGGCCGTCGCGGATGTCGAGCAGGACTTCGAGCAGGAGCTGCTCGCGCTGATAGGCGGCGTCGAGATCGAGCATGCGACGCTCGTCGCCCGCGGCTTTCGCCCGGTCGTAGGCCTCGCGGTAGACGGTCTCGAGGTTGGCGAGGATGCGCTCGCGGGGGCGTCCCGGCATGGCGGGGGAATATACGGTCAGGCGTCCACGCGGCGGAGCACCAAGCCGCTCGGCACCTTCGGGATGAAGTAGGTCGACTTCGGCGGCATCACGTCGCCCGCGTCAGCGACCGCGAACACCTGGTCGACCTTCGTCGCGTTGAGGAGGACGGCGGCGAGCGCTTTCCCCAGATGCGCGACCTGCAGCGCCGGGGCGGGATCGGGCGTGTAGGTGAGGGTCGGCGTGGACTTCCCCGCCCCCAGGATCTCGCCGACGACGAGCCGCTCCACGATCGCCACGTCCAGGCCGCGCACCGCGGGGGTGCGGCCGAGCTCCACGATGTCGTCGAGCGGCGCGTCGTCCCGCAGCGTCAGCAGCAGGTCGTGCTGCCCACCCTCCGTGGCGACGATACAGGCGACGCGCCCACGCCCCGCCTCTTCGAGGAGACGGACGCGGTCGGCGGGAGGCGGGACGGGCCGGACTTCGAAGAACCGCTGCCAGACGCCCGCGAGCGCGGACACGTCGCGGTCCGCGGCGTAGACCACGCGATGCGTCGGGAGGACGACGAGGCCGGGATCGCGTGCCGAGACGACGAATGCGAGCAGCCGGCGCGCCGCCGGATTCTCCCCGGCGTAGGCGACCGCCGTCTCGTAGCGGTGGTGGCCGTCGGCGATGTAGAGCGGCGCCTCCGCCGCCAATGCCAGGCGGTCGGCCTCGGGACCCGACTGGACCCAGAGGCGGATCTGGACGCCGTCCAGGTCCGCCGAGGCGTCGGGCGCTCGCGGGCCTTCCGCGATGGCGCGGAGTCCGCCCGCCAGCGTCCCCTCAAGATCGGGCGCGAGCAGGAAGATGGATTCCAGATTGGCATGCGTCGCGCGCAGCAGATCGAGGCGGTCCACCTTCGGCCCGCGGTGGGTTTTCTCGTGGGGGCGGATACGGCGCGTCTCGTACGGCTCCGCCGAGACGGCGGCGAACATTCCGACGCGCGTGAGCCGGTCGCCGGCGGGCGTGGAGAAGGTCTGGGCCACGACGTAGACGGACGGAGCGGAATCGGCGCGGAACACGCTCTCCGCGCGCCACGCGGCCAGGTGCTCGGCGGCCGCGCGGTAGCGGTTCACGTCGCCCGCGGCTTCCGGGAGAATCAGATGGACGATATTGTGCGGGTCCGCGGCCGCGTACCGCCGTCGCGCCTCCTGGGAAATGACGTCGTAGGGAGGTGCGATGAGACGGGAGAGCGCGGCCCCGTCGGCATAGCGCTCACCGACGAACGGCGTAACGAGCGGCGTGTCGGCACTCATTCTGGCGACGGAGACTCCCGTGGCGTTTCGCGAAGCCCAGACCGCGGTGGACCGCTGGGTCAGTCAATATAAGGAAGGCTACTTCAGCCCGCTCACGAACCTGGCCCGCTTGAGCGAGGAGGTGGGCGAGCTGGCCCGCGAGATCAACCATCGGTTCGGGGAAAAGCCCAAGAAGGCGGATGAGGCGGAAGGCGATCTCGCCCTGGAGCTCGGCGACATCCTGTTCGTGGTCGTGTGTCTGGCGAACTCGCAGGGAATCGACCTGGACGAGGCGTTCGCAGCGGTCATGCGGAAGGTCGCGACCCGCGACGCCGGGCGCTGGACCAGGAAGGAACGCTGATCTCCTCGTAGATCCGCTCGTAGGACACCAGCCGGTCGGGGTCGACCTGGCCGGCCCCCGCCGCGGCCCGCACCGCGCAGCCGGGCTCGGCCAGGTGGCGGCAGTTGTCGAAGCGGCACCCGTCCAGGAACGGCCGGAACTCGGGGAAACACGCCCCCAGCTCGTCGGGCGCGATGCCCCACGTGCCCACCTCCCGCATCCCCGGCGTGTCCACCACGTAGCCGCCGAGCGCCAGCGGCACCAGCTCGGCCGCGCGGGTCGTGTGGGTCCCGGTGCGCCACTTCTCGCTGATGGCGCCGATGCGCAGCTTGAGGCCGGGCTCGAGCGCGTTGAGCAGGCTCGACTTCCCCACCCCGGAAGCGCCGGTGAATACCGACTCCCGCCCGCGCAACAGATCGCGCAGCGCCGGCAATCCCTCGGGCGTCTTCACCGACGTGGCGAGCACCTGGTAGCCGGCCTGCGCGTAGCGGCGTTCGAGTGCCTCCACCGCGACCCGGTCCAGCTCCACCTTGTTGACCACCAGGGCCGCGGGCAGCCCGTTCGCTTCCGCGATGACGAGGAAGCGATCCAGCATTCGCGGGCTGGGCTCGGGGTCACGGGCGGCGGCGACGACGACGACCTGGTCGACGTTGGCGGCGATCGGCTGCGCACGACGCGCCCCGTGGCCGCCCGTCGCGCGGCGGCGCGCCAACATGCTGCGGCGCGG
>DATDED010000360.1:0-5889 GCA_036523455.1 Gemmatimonadales bacterium | reverse complement strand
GCGACGCCGTCACGGTATCTTCGCTCCGCCGTCGCGCATCTCCTCCACAACAGAGGTCGTCATGCAGCTCCCCGTCGCCCGCATGGCCGGGATCGCCGTCATCATGTCCAGCCTCACGGCGCCGGCTCGTGTCGCTGCATTCGGGGAGCGGCGGACCGGTCTTCCACCAGGCGTCCGTGTGGACTCCGTCCGCCACACCGTCGTGATCCTCGCCGGTCCGTTCCACGTCGCTCCCGCCATGCCGATGATGCCCCACATGGAGATGGAGCACATGGAGGGCAGCGATTCCCTCGTGAAGCGCTTCACCTGGCCGATGACCACCCTGCTGCAGGGCCTCCGCCTCGACCTGACCGACGGCGCGGGCCGGTCCCTGCCCCGGCATCTGCTGCACCATCTGAATCTGGTGAACTTCGATCGCCGCGCGCTGGTCTACCCGTTGGTCGAGCGGATGATGGGGTTCGGCCAGGAGACCGAGGACGTCTCGGTGCCGAGCTCGATCGGTCTCCCCATGACGGCGGGCCAGCGCATCGGCCTGTTCGTGATGTGGGACAACAAGACCGGCCGGGACCTCGACGATGTGTACGTGCAGCTCACCTTCCGGTGGGCTCCCGGGAACCTGGTGCCCCGTCCGACCGCGGTCATGCCGTTCACCATCGATGCGCACCTGGTCCCGGGCGGGCACAACACCTTCGTCGTCCCACCCGGGGGGACGACGCAGCGGTTCGACTTCACGCTGCCCCTCGACGGCCACCTCGTCGCCGCCAGCGGCCATCTGCACGATCACGGCGTCCGGGTGAGCTTGCTCGACCGGACGACCGGCCGGACGGTGGTGTCGGTGCGCTCCCGTCGGGACTCCACGGGACACGTGATCGGCATGTCACGGGCGCTGCTCGCTCTGCGCGGAGCCGGCCCGCATCTGCGCGCCGACCATCGCTATCAGCTCGAGGTGGAGTACGAGAACCCGACGGCCGATACCCTCACCGGGATGATGGGGCTGATGGTGGGGTTGTTCGCGCCGGACGATCCCGCCCGCTGGCCGGCCATCGACCCGAACGATCCGGACTACCGGAAGGATCTGGCCGACATCCTCGGGTCCGCCGTGGAAGGCGTGACGGAGGCGCGTCGCTGACCTAGCTGCTCAGCCCGTGCTGGACGGCGTAGCGGATCAGCTCGGCGCTCGACTTGAGCCGCATCTTCCGGAGCAGCCTGGCGCGGTGCGTGCTGACGGTCTTGGGGGACAAGCCGAGCTCGATCGCGATCTGCTTCACCGTCTTCCCGCAGCCGATCATGCAGAGCACCTCGTACTCACGCTGCGACGCCCGTTCATGGGGCAGCTCGGCGTTCGAGGCGTCCGCGACGCCGTCCGCCAGCGCCGCCGTGATGTAGCGACCGCCCGCGGCGACCTGCTTGACCGCCGCGACGATGTCGTCCGGTGGCCGGTCCTTGGTGACGTATCCCGCCACCCCTTCCCGCAGGGCACGGGCCGCGAACTGCTCCTCGGTGTGCATGGTCACGACCAGGACGCGGAGGGTCGGGAACGCGGTCCGCAGCACGCGCAGCAGGCCGGGGAACGGCGCGCCCGGCATGGACAGGTCCAGCACGAGCACGTCGGGGAGGGTGGAGCGAACCATCGTGACGGTCGCGTCGCCGTCGGCCGCTTCGCCCACCACCGTGAGCGTCTCGTCGTCCGCGATCACCTGCTTGATCCCCGCCCGCACCAGCGGGTGATCGTCCGCGATCGCCACCCGGATCGGCCGGTTCATGCGGACAGCCCTGTCGCGGGCAGCGGGAGCCGGACGGTCACGCGGGTCCCGCCTTCGGCCCTGGGTCGCACTTCCACGCCGCCGTTCCACAACAGCGCTCGCTCGCGCATGCCGAGTAGCCCAAGCGAACGTGCATCCGCGGTCTCCTCCGGCCGGATGCCCCGGCCGTCGTCCTCGACGTGCAGCACCAACTCCCGCTCCTTTCCTTTCCGGGTGACGCTGACTCGCACTTCCACATGCTGCGCCCGTGCATGCCGCGCGACGTTGGTGAGCGCTTCCTGCAGAATTCGGAACAGGTCGATCGCCCGGTCGGGATCGACGCCGGCGAGCTCGGCGCGCAGGTGCAGGGTGCACGGGATGCCCGTGCGCCGCGCGAACTCCTGCGTCTCCCACTCGACCGCCGCCGCGAGCCCCAGCTCATCCAGTACTCCCGGCCGCAGCTGTGCCGCCAGCGTCCGGACCTGCCCGATCGTTCCCTCGATGAGTCGCGCCATCGTGGTGCACTTGTCGAGCAGCGACGGCTGCTCCCGCGGGATGCGCGCCTCCAGCCACGCGACGTCCATGCGCAGCGCGGTGAGCACCTGCCCCATCTCGTCGTGGATCTGTCGGGCGATCGACGTGCGCTCCTCTTCCCGGGCCCGGCGCAGCCGCCCGGCGAGATTCCGCAGCTGCGCCCGCGACCGCTCAAGCTCCTCGGCTACCCGATGGCGCTGCGTGACGTCTTTGACGACGCCCAGAACGCCGAGCACCTCCCCCGCCGCATCGCGCATCACCGACCGGCGCGATTCCACCCAGAGCGGCGTGCCGTCCTTGTGGCGCCGCTGTGCCTCCTCTGAGGTGTCACCGGTCGCCAGGACATGCTCCAGGTCGGGTTCCACGGCTTCGCCCTCCGGGAGGACGGCCCCGATGCTGTGGCCGAGAATCTCCGACGCCGTGTAGCCGTACAAAGCCTCCGCGCCCTGATTCCAGTATTGCACCCGGCCCTGGAGGTCGACGAGGATGACGCTGTCGTGGACGTTCTCGAGAATGCACGACTGCAGCCGCTCCACCGCTTCGCGCCGCCGCTGCTCCGAAATGTCCCGCAGCCAGGCGCCCTGGAACCGGCTCTTGCCGTCGTGTATCGGCGTGATCCCCAGCTCGACCGGAACCGCGTACCCGTCGCGATGGCGCGCGGTCACCTCGCGACGGCGGGCGGCCTGCCGCCGTTCTTCGGCCGTGCGCCCCGCCGCGCCGTGCTTGCGGCGCCCGGCCGGCCGCTCGGGATCGATGAGCGAGGAGAACGACCGCCCGACGGCCTCCAAGGCCGTCCAGCCGAGCAGCGCTTCCGCCTGACGGTTCCAGAAGCGGATGACGCCGTCGTCGTCCATGAGGATGACGGCGTCGAGCGCCGCGTCGAGCACGGCGCGGAGCGAGGGTCCCGGCCCCCTCGAGCGGACGGGTGCGGCACGGCGAGATGGCGCGACGGTCATGCGAATTGGTCGAGTGCTGTTGCGCTCACAATGGGGGCCGCTCCGATGGCTCGCAAGTGGCCGACCAGCAGATGAGCAGCTTGCCGATATTGCGGTTTTCGCGCATTCGCTGGAACGCCGGCGCCGCCTCCGCGGCCGGGTACGTGGAATCGACGGTTACGCGGAGTCGTTCCGCCGCGAACCCGGGGAGGCATTCATCCCGGAAGCGGGCGATCAGACGGGCCTTCTCGGCCCGGCTGCGCGCGCGCAGCGTCGAGCCCACCAGCCGGGCCCGCTTCCTCATCAGCATGGCGAGATCGACCTCGGCACGGGCCCCGCCCATCGTCGCGATCACCACGATATGACCGCCGGGAGCGAGCAGCCGGAGATCACCGGCCACGCCCGACCCGCCGATGGGATCCAGCACGACGTCCACCGCATCGCGGCCCCACTGCCGCTCCACCTCGGCCGTCCCGCCCTCCGTGGGCGCCACGATGGCGAGGTCCGCGCCCACCGCCTCGAGCGCGGCCCGCTTGTCGGGCGAGCGCGTCGTGGCCGCGACTTGCGCGCCGAAGTACCGGGCGACCTGGATCGCCGCGAGACCGACCCCGGAGGCACCGGCGTGAATCAGGACCCGCTGCCCGGCCTGGAGCCCGGCCTCGACGACCAGATTCACGAATGCGGTGAGGTAGGCCTCGGGGAGAGCGGCCGCCGTCGCGAGATCCATGGTCGGTGGAACCGGGAGGATCTGCCCCGCAGGAACCGCCGCCAGCTCCGCGTGTCCGCCGCCGCCCAGCAGCGCGCACACCGGTGCCCCGGTCCCGACGACCGTCCCCGATACCTCGAGCCCGAGGATATTCGATTCCCCGGGTGGTGGCGGATAGCGACCGGCGATTTGTGACAAGTCCGCACGATTGACCCCGGACGCGGCGACGCGCACCAGCACCTCACCGGCAGCCGGCACCGGGTCGGGCGCCTCGCGCAGCTCCGCGGCGTAGCGCCCGTCTCGTTCGACGACATGAAGGAAGCGCACGGTTGTCCGTAAGGTAAGAGTGTGACCTGTTGCCTTGTATCCCTTCAGCAACCGGGTCGATATTGCCCCCCATGAAACTCCTGACGGCTACCCTGCTCCTCCTGGTCGCCTGCGGCGGCGGCACGGACCCCTGGATCGAGACCGACCCGGTCCTCGTGGGGGCCGGGGACATCGCCACCTGCATTTCCACGAACGACGAGGCCACCGCCCGGCTGCTCGATACCCTGCCGGGCACCGTGTTCACCGTGGGTGACAATGACTACTCCGACGGTCTCGTGGCGCCGGCGTATGGCGTGTGTTTCGATTCGACGTGGGGCCGTCACCGCGCACGCCTCCACCCGGCGCCGGGTGACGACGACCGGCGGGGTACGAACCTCACCCTGGACGATTATTACGCCTACTTCGGCGCCGCTGCACATCCCCCGAGCGGGGCCTACAGCTACGACCTCGGCGCCTGGCACATCGTGGTCCTCAACGCCACACCAACGGTGGACACGGCACAGCTGAGCTGGCTGCAGGCCGACCTGACCGCGCACCCCTCGCTGTGTGCGCTGGCGATCGCGCATCGGCCGCGGTTCAGCTCCGGCAATACCGGCAGCTCACCCGGCATGGGGGCGGTGTTTCAGACGTTGTACGACCACGGGGTGGAGCTGCTGATATCCGGCAACGACCATGACTACGAGCGCTTCGCGCCGCAGGCCCCGGACCAGACCCTCGATGCCGCGGCGGGCGTGGTGCAGATCGTCGTGGGGACCGGCGGCAAGAGCCACGGCCGGATCAACCTGCCCCTCGAGCTCAACAGCGTCGCCCAGAACGACGACTCGTATGGCGTGCTGCGATTGGTGCTCCGTCCCGCGAGCTACGAATGGCGCTTCGTACCCGTCCCCGGAAGGACGTTCAGCGACGCCGGGCAGCGTCCCTGCCACTAACCGCGGATCGCCTCGAACGCCGCCACGACGGCAATCGCCAGTCCCAACGCGATCTTCAAGGCTGAGGCGGCGGCCCGCCCCAGCAGGGCGCCCCATCCCGCCCGCAGGGCGACCCCGGGCGAACGCTGACGCGTGTACTCGAACAGCGCGGCGCCGGCGAAGGAGCCTAGGAACGCGCCGATCACGCTCCCGATGACGGGCACCGGCACCCCCACCACGGCGCCGACGATCCCGCCCAGCAGCGCCCCCCACCCGGCGCGCCGCGAGCCGCCGTAGCGCTCGGCGAACCAGAAGCCGACCCACCACTCCACGATCTCTCCCACCACGGCGAGCCCCAGAACCACGGAGATCGTCACCGCCCCGATGGTGTGGAATCCCGTCATCCAGGCGTATCCGATGACGCCCAGCACCATCACCCACAGGCCGGGCAGCCCCAGGGCGACGAGCACCAAGCCGACGACGCAGCAGACGGCGAGCAGGAGGCCGGGCAGGATCCCCGTCATCCAGCCTACCGGCCGGTTTGCGGCGGCGGGGCGACGTCGTGCCGGGTCAGGACGTAGAAGTTCTGGTCCAGGTGGAAGGTGACCGGGTCCTTCAGGTGTATGACCGTCCGCTGCCAGGTCTCGGTCGGGCGCAGCACGGCGAACCCCGAGTCGCTGACCGTCGCCTTCACCGGCATGTCGAATCCTGCGATCACGTCGCTCCAGCGATAGGTG
>DATDED010000359.1:0-4492 GCA_036523455.1 Gemmatimonadales bacterium | reverse complement strand
GGACGGCCGGGACGACGACGAGGTCTGGCGGCTGGCGCAGCCGATCACGGAATTCCAGGAGTTCGACCCGGACGAGGGGAAGCCGGCGCGCTTCGCCACGGTCGCGAAGGTCGCCTACGACGCGCACAACTTCTACGCGTTCGTGCGTGCGTTCGACCCCGAGCCGCAGAAGATCCAGCAGATCCTCGCCCGCCGCGACGTCCGGCCGCCCACCGACCAGCTGAAGATTGTCATCGATTCCTATCACGATCGCCGTTCGGGCTACGAGTTCGCCGTGAGCCCGAGCGGCGTGAAGCGAGACTACGCCATCTACAACGACACGCAGGAGGACGACGCCTGGGACGCCGTGTGGGACGTGGCCACCACGGTGGACTCGCTCGGCTGGACAGCGGAGTTCCGGATCCCGCTCTCGCAGCTGCGCTATTCGAACGCGCCGACGCATACGTTCGGGTTCGCGGTGTGGCGCGACATCGAGCGGTTCAAGGAGCGCGTCAGCTGGCCGCCGTATCATCGCAACCTGAACACGTTCGCGTCGCAGCTCGGCGAAGTGACGGGGATCGACGGGATCTCCTCCCCCCGCCGCCTGGAGGCGGCGCCGTACGTCGTGACCAAGAACGTCTCCGTTCCGACCGCCAGCGGATTCGACCGCGACCAGCGGCTGACGGCCGGGGCCGACTTCAAGTACGGCGTGACGTCGAACCTGACCCTGGACGGCACCGTCAATCCCGATTTCGGCCAGATCGAAGCCGACCCGTCCGTCGTGAACCTGAGCGCCTTCGAAACGTTCTTCCGGGAGAAACGCCCGTTCTTCATCGAGGGCGCCGGGCTCCTGACCTTCAACGTCAACTGCAACGCCGTCAACGATTGCGGCCGGGAGAACCTGTTCTACTCGCGTCGCATCGGGCGCGGGCCGCAGCTGTTCGGCCTGTACGGTGACGCTACTTCGGCCACGGCGACCACCATTCTGGGCGCCGCGAAAACGACCGGACGGACCCCCTCCGGCTTCTCTCTCGGCGTGCTCGACGCAGTCACCCGGCGACAGGTCGGCGTCGGGGACCGGACCATCGAGCCCGCGACCAACTACGCCGTCGTACGCGCCACCCAGGACTACCGCGGCGGCGCGACCGTGCTCGGCGTCATCGCCACGGCGGTGAGCCGCGCCAACGACCAATGGTCGAGGGACTACCTGCGCTCCGGAGCCGTCGTGGGCGGCGCGGATCTCCGGCACCGCTTCCTGCAGAAACGCTACGAGCTCGACGCGTCGGTGACGGCGAGCCGGGTCACCGGATCGCCCGCCTCGATTTCGCTCACCCAGGAAAACAGCACCCACTATTATCAGCGTCCCGACGGCGACCTGAGATTCGATCCTACCCGCACGTCCCTCGTCGGCCATACGGAGCAGGTGAAGTTCGGCAAGTTCAGCGGCGATCGGCTGTTCTTCGAGACAAGCGTCCAGCGCGTCTCGCCGGGCTACGAGATCAACGACCTCGGCTTCCTGCGCCGCGCCGATTGGCAGGAGCAGGCCACGTGGGCGCAGGTTCACTGGAACAAGCCGACGCGCGTCTTTCAGCGGTTGTTCTGGAACTTCAACGAATGGAACGACTGGACCACGGCCGGGCTGCCGCTCGAGCACGCCGTGAACACCAACGTGCATACCGAGCTGTGGAATCACTGGTGGCTGCACGCCGGCGGCACGCTGGGGCAGCTCGGCACGACCTTCTCCGACCGCCGCGCCCGCGGCGGGCCGGCCGTTCGCCAAGACTCCTATATCTCTCCCTGGGCGGGGATTGAGGGCGACGGCCGCAAGGTCGTGGTGCCGTTTCTCTGGATGAACTTCTGGCGCGGCGACGAAGGCCGCTCGTCGTCGCTCAACCTGAGCCCCGAGATCGACCTGCGCGTGTCGTCCCGCTGGACGGCATCGGTCGCCATGAGCGTCACGCGCAACACCGACAACACCCAGTGGACCGGCAACTTCACCGACTCCGTCCAGGCGACACACTACACCTTCGCCCATCTCGAGCAGCGCACCATGAGCCTCCAGTGGCGCGTCAACTTCACCGCCACACCGAACCTGACGCTGCAGCTGTACGCCGAGCCGTTCGTCTCGAAGGGCCGCTACTCGAACGTGCGCGAGCTGTCGGCGAACCCGCGCGCGGGGGCGTACGTGGATCGGTTCCAGCCCTACGCCGATCCGAGCGTCGCCCAGGATTTCAACGTGCAGCAATTCCGGTCGAACGTGGTGCTGCGCTGGGAATACAAGCCCGGCTCGACGATCTACCTGGTGTGGAATCAGGGCCGAGAGGATTTCGACCCGGCCTACGGGACGCGGTCGTTCCGGGGCGATTTCGACAACCTGTTCCACCAACACCCGGACAACACCTTCCTCATCAAAGCCAGTCACTGGTTCGACTGGTAAGGCGGAGCACAGAGCACGGAGCACGGAGCAGGAGGCAGACTGCTCCGTGCTCTGTGCTCTCCTTCTCGAGTAGCCAGTCCCCTCCGTCTGTCGCATCTTGAGCTTCTGTGATCGAGTTGACATTCGACGTGGAGATCGCCGGCCGCCTGGCGGTGGCCGCGCTGGCCGGCCTCGCGGTGGGGATCGAGCGGGAGTGGTCGGGCCACGCGTCGGGTCCCGAAGCACGCTTCGCCGGTGCGCGAACGTTCCTGCTGCTCGGCACCCTCGGGGGAATCGCGGGCTGGCTGGCTGCTGGGAACCTGCCGATCCTCGGTGCCGTGCTGCTGGGGGGCGCGATGGCGCTCACCATCGCGGCGTACGTCGCCGCCGCGCGACCCGGCGGGCCGGCTGTGGAGGGAACGACCGAGGTCGCCGCCCTCACGGTGCTCGCGCTCGGCACCGTCGCCGGACTGGGCTTTCCGCTCGTCACCAGCGCGAGCGCCGCGATCATGGTCCTCGCGCTCATCGAAAAGACGCGAATCCATCAGTTCATCCGGCGCATCGGGCAGCGGGAGATCTCAGCAGCGCTGCAATTCGCCGTGCTCGCCCTGGTGATTCTCCCGCTGCTTCCCGCCGGCCCCTATGGCCCCTACGACAGCATTCGCCCGCGGGCGCTCTGGACCGTGGTGCTGCTCTTCTCGGGGCTCAATTTTCTGGGCTACCTGGCGCGCAGCGCCGTCGGCGCGACCCGCGGCCTCGGCCTGACCGGGTTGTTGGGCGGCCTCGTCTCGTCCACGGCCGTGACCTGGAGCTTCTCGCGCCAGAGCCGGCGTGAGCCGGCGCTCAGCCAGGGGCTGGCCCGGGGCGTACTGGCCGCCTGCACCGTGCTCCTGCTGCGAGTGCCAGTCCTGACGACGATCCTCCATGCCCCGGTCACCGGCGCCCTGGGCCGCTACCTGATTCCTCCGCTCGTCGTCGGAGCGGCGTTCGTGATCCTGGCCCTGACGCATCCCGCGCCCGATCCCGAGCGCGCCGAGGAGCCGCACTCCCCCCTCGGCCTGTGGTCCTCGCTCAAGATGGCGGTCGCGTTCCAGATCGTGCTCACCGCCATTCCCTACGTGCAACACCTCTGGGGGACCCCAGGCGTGCTGACCTCCGCCGCGCTGCTCGGCCTCACCGACATGGACGCGCTGACCCTGTCCATGTGCCGCCTGGCGACGAATGGCGGCGACGCGGGGCTCGCCGCCAAGGCCATCGCGGTGGGGATGCTCTCGAACACGCTGCTCAAGCTGGGCCTCGCCCTGGCGCTCGGATCCACACCGTTCCGCCGGTGGGTGGTGCCCGGGCTCGCGGGACTCGCATTGGCCATGGGACTCGGGTTGTGGCTCGCCCGGTGAGCCCCGGGAAAACGGCCGCCCTGGGGGTGCGCGTCAAATCCGGCTGGGCGATGACGGTGCTGCTGGCCGGTCCGGCCTCGGCGCCGCGCGTGCTGGACCGCCGGCGCATCGAGC
Source organism: Gemmatimonadales bacterium (assembly GCA_036523455.1). GTDB lineage: Bacteria > Gemmatimonadota > Gemmatimonadetes > Gemmatimonadales > GWC2-71-9 > DASTHG01. The sequence continues at coordinate 586 of DATDED010000359.1, read as the reverse complement.
TCTCTGATCCCGCCGTCCCCCGAACCCGCCAACCCTACCATGCGGGATTCGGCATCGCGCAGCAGAGCCGGAGAGTCATCGTCCGCCTGGTGCGGAGGGTGGAACGGAGCGCGCAGGCGTCGTTCGCAGCAGTCGTGCGGCGCTATCGCGCCGATGGAGTGAAGCTGCGGGGAGTGGGCATCGTGGTGGGTAGCGTGATCGATCCGGCCCAGATCGCGAATCCCCACATCCGCGCACATGCGGCGGAAGGGGCGCTGTTCCGACGCGTGGTGGACGAGGCCGCACGCCGTCAGCGCCTTGGCACCCTCATCGTGCTCGAGCGCGAAGTCTACGCCACCGCCGCGCGTTCGACGCGCCGCACGGCCGTGGCCGTCAGGGGAATCGTCGCTGAGCTCGGGAGCTCGCTGGACGGCCCATGGCGCGCCGAGGAGAAGACGGCAGCCGCGGCGGCGTGGCTGGTGCTCGCCCGCGGCCTCAGGGCTTCACCCCGTTGAGATAGCCTCGGGCCGCGTCCAGCACGCGCTCCTGGACTTGGGCGATCGACCCTGCGAGGGAGGCGCCCGCCGCCTTGTGGTGCCCCCCCCCG
>DATDED010000358.1:0-23958 GCA_036523455.1 Gemmatimonadales bacterium | reverse complement strand
TGCACGACCGGGATACGGGATCGACCCGAGTTCAGGTCGCGTTGCTCACCGAGCGGATCAACCATCTCACGGATCACTTCCGGGCTCACGCCAAGGACTACCACGGGCAGCGCGGCTTGCTGAAGCTGGTTTCCAAGCGCCGGCGCCTGTTGGAGTACCTGAAGCGGACCGATCTCGCGAAGTACCGTCAGCTCATCGACGAGCTGGGTCTCCGCCACTAGGGTTACTGGCGTCGCGCAGGGCGCCCCGGAAGAGCACCGGGGCGCTCGGTGTATTATCGGGTGCTCTAGACAGGTGTGCACGTGAAGCACGTCGAGCGTGAATTTGCCGGCCGCGCGCTGCGGCTCGAGTCGGGTCGTCTGGCCAAGCAGGCGGCGGGATCGTGTCTGATACAGTACGGCGAGACGGTTGTCCTCGCCGCCGTGACCGTATCCGACAACGTTTCGCCCCTCCCGTTCTTTCCCCTCACCGTGGAATATCGCGAGAAGAGCTACGCCGCCGGAAAGATCCCGGGCGGCTTCCTCAAGCGTGAGGGTCGCCCGTCCGACGAGGAAATCCTCTCGGCCCGGGTGTGTGATCGTTCGGTCCGCCCGTTGTTCCCGGAAGGGTTCAAGAACGAAATCCAGATCTTCATCTACGTGCTGTCGGCCGACCAGGAGAACGACGCCGACGTGCTCGGCGTGACGGCGGCCTCGGCCGCCCTCGCCATGTCGAAGGTGCCCTGGAACGGACCGATCGCGGCCGTCCGCGTCGGGCGCGTCGAGGGGGCGTGGATCCTCAACCCCACCTTCCAGCAGCTCGATGAGTCCTCCGACATCGACATGATCGTGACCGGCTCACGCGACTCGATCGTGATGGTCGAGGGCGGCGCGCTGGAGCTGACGGAAGCGGACATCGTCAAAGCCCTGGAGGTGGCGCACAAGGGGATCCGCGAGCTGTTGGACGCCATGGAGGAGTTGATCGCTGAGAAGCGCCAGCCGAAGATGGAATGGACCAAGGTGGAGCCGCCCGCCGATCTCGTGGCGCGCGTCAAGGCGCTGGCCGGGCAGCGGGTGGCCGAGGCGCTGAACCTGCCCGAGAAGTCGGAGCGGGCCCAGGCGCTGTCGGCCCTCAAGATGACCGTGCAGGAGCAGCTCGGCGCCGAATTCCCCGACAACGTGAAGGATGTCGCCGCGGTGCTCGAGGACATCGAGTACCACACGATGCGGGAGCAGGTGCTGTCGCGCGGTGAACGCGTGGACGGGCGTGATCTCGACACGGTTCGGCCGATCACGTGCGAAGTCGGGGTCCTGCCGCGCACCCACGGGTCCGCCCTCTTCACCCGGGGGCAGACGCAGGCCCTGGTGTCGGCGACGCTGGGCACGACGCGCGACGAGCAGCGGATCGATTCGATCGATGTGGCGCAGGAGACGACCAAGTCGTTCATGCTGCACTACAATTTCCCGCCGTTTTCGACCGGCGAAGTGAAGATGATCCGTGGCACGTCGCGCCGTGAAGTGGGGCACGGGGCACTCGCCGAGCGCGCCATTCAGGCGATCCTGCCGCCCTACGAGTCCTTCCCCTACACCATCCGCATCGTGTCGGACATCCTCGAGTCCAACGGCTCCTCCTCGATGGCGACCGTGTGCGGCGGTTCGCTCGCGCTGTACGACGCGGGCGTGCCGGTGAAATCCGCGTGCGCCGGCGTCGCCATGGGCTTGATCAAGGAAGGGGATCGCGTGGCGGTGCTCACGGACATCCTGGGCACCGAAGACGCGCTGGGCGACATGGACTTCAAGGTGGCGGGCACGCGGGAAGGCGTGACCTCGATCCAGATGGACATCAAGATCGAAGGCCTCGATTTCCACATCCTCGGCGAGGCGCTCGAGAAGGCGAAGCGGGCGCGGCTGCACATCCTGGACATCATGGAGCGGGTCATCCCGCAGCCGCGGGAGCAGCTCTCGAAGTACGCGCCGCGCATCATCACGATCCAGATCCCGCCCGACAAGATCGGCGACCTGATCGGCCCGAAGGGGAAGACGATCCGGGCCATCCAGGAGCAGACGGGCGCCGAGATCAACGTCGACGACTCTGGGATGGTGACGATTTCCTCGGTGGGCGAAGGCGGCGAGCGCGCCCGCGACATCATCGCCGGGATGATCCAGACCCCGGAAGTCGGCAAGATCTACGAAGGGTTCGTGAAGAGCACCACCGCATTCGGCGCGTTCGTGGAGATCCTCCCGGGCGTGGAGGGATTACTGCACATCTCCGAGCTGCAGCACGGCCGCACGGAGCGGACCGAGGACGTCGTGAAGAAGGGCGACAAGGTCCGCGTGAAGCTGCTCGAGGTGGACGACCGCGGCCGCATGCGCCTGTCGCGCAAGGCGTTGCTCGAGAAGCCGGAGCCGGCGCGGTCGCACTGATGGAGACGGTCCGGCTCGACCGCGACGTCTTCCAGACCATCGCCCCGAACGGCGTTCGGATCCTGTCCGAGCGCGTGGCCACCGTCCGCTCCGTGGCCGCCGGGATCTGGGTGCGCTCGGCCTCGGTACACGAGTCGCGCGACGAAATGGGCGTGAGCCACCTGCTCGAGCACATGGTGTTCAAGGGCACGGCGCGCCGCACAGCTCACGAAATCGCGCTCGAGCTGGAGGAGCGAGGCGGGTCGCTCGACGCCTATACCTCGCGCGACACGACCGCCTATCAGGCCCGCGTGCTCGATGCGGACCTCCCCCGCGCCCTGGACGTGCTCACCGACCTGGTGCGCCGACCCGCCCTGCGCCAGGAGGACCTCGACCTCGAGCGCAACGTCATCCTCGAGGAGATCAACACGGTTCAGGACACGCCCGACGATCTGGTCTTCGACCTGACCGCCGAGGCCCTGTGGCCCGAGCATCCATACGGCTATTCGATTCTGGGGACGCGGGAGACGGTAGAGGGCCTCTCGGCCGAGCACCTGCGACGGCGGCACACGCAGGCCTATTTCCCCGGCAACTGCGTCATCGCGGCTGCGGGCAACGTCACGCACGAGGCGCTGGTGGAGCTGGTGGCCGCGCAGGGCTGGCTGGAGGCGCCCGACGGGAATGGCGCGGCGCACGGGGCGCCCCGCGGGAAAGCGGCGGTGCGGGGGCACGAGTCACGCCACGCCAAGGACACCGCCCAGACCCACATCGTCCTGGCCACCGATACGGTCCGCTTCTCCGATCCCCGCAAGTACGCGCTGATGGCGTTGTCCAATGTCTTCGGTGGGGGGATGTCGAGCCGGCTGTTCCAGCGCGTGCGCGAAGAGCTCGGGCTGGCCTACGCCGTGTATTCCTACACCCACTTCTACGGCCAGGTGGGGGTGTTCGGCACGTACGTCGGCACACAACCCCGGACCGCGGACCGGGCGCTGGAAGCGATCCGCGGGGAATACGCGAAGCTTGCCCGCGAGGGTCTGACGTCCGACGCGCTCGACCAGGCCAAGCGCCAGACGCAGGGCCAGCTGACCCTGATGCTGGAGAGCCCTACGGCGCGGATGTATCGTTTGGCCAGTTTCGCCGTGCACGGCGAGCCGTATCGCGGTCTGGATGAGACGCTCGCCGAGATCGGCGCGTTGAAGCCCGACACGGCCGCGGAGGTCGCCGCGGAATTCTTCGCTCCCGAGCGTCAGACGCTCGTCTGGCTCGGACCCAACTGACGCTCCACCGATCCGGGGTCGCACGATGATTGTCGGGGTTCCCAGGGAGATCAAGACGGCCGAAAACCGCGTGGCCCTCGTGCCGGCGGGCGCCGAGGCGCTGGTCGGGGACGGGCACACGGTGCTGGTCGAGCAGGGCGCCGGGTTGGGCTCCGGTTTCGCCGACGACGCCTATCGCGCGGTGGGGGCCACCATCGCCGGCTCGGTGGACGAGGTGTGGGCGAAGGCCGAGATGATCCTCAAGGTGAAAGAGCCGATCGAGCCCGAGTGGAAGCGCATCCGCAAGGGTCAGGTGCTCTTCACGTACTTCCATTTCGCCGCATCGGAGCCGCTCACCAGGGCCATTCTCGCCTCGGGGTGCGTGGCGATCGCGTACGAGACCGTGCAACTCCCCACTGGGGAGCTCCCGCTGCTGACGCCGATGAGCGAGGTGGCCGGGCGCATGGCGGTGCAGGCGGGCGCGAAGTACCTGGAAAAAGTGTTCGGGGGCAGTGGCATCTTGCTGGGCGGTGTGCCGGGAGTGCTCCCGGCCGAGGTGGTCGTGATCGGCGGGGGCGTGGTCGGGACCAACGCGGCCAAGATGGCCGCCGGCCTCGGTGCCCACGTCACGCTGCTCGACATTTCGCTCGACCGGCTGCGCTACCTCTCCGACGTGCTGGCGCCGAACGTCGATCTGCTGTATTCGAACCGGCACAATATCCTGGAGCAGATCCGCAAAGCCGATCTCGTGATCGGGGCGGTGTTGCTGCCCGGCGCGAAGGCCCCGAACCTCGTGAAGCGGGCGGACCTGAAAGTGATGAAGCCGGGCTCAGTGATCGTGGACGTCGCGGTCGATCAGGGTGGCTGCATCGAAACGACCAAAGCGACGACGCATGAGCAGCCGACCTACGTCGTGGACGGCATCATCCACTACGCGGTGGCCAATATGCCGGGGGGTGTGCCGCGGACGTCCACTCTCGCGCTCACCAACGCCACCTTCCCCTACGCCAAACGCCTTGCCAAGCGGGGCTGGCAGCAGGCGTGCCGGGACGACCACTCCTTGTTTCTCGGGCTCAACGTGATCGGTGGCAAGGTCGTCTATCCCGGGGTGGCCGAAGCGTTCGGCCTTCCCGTAGTGGATCCCCAGACGCTGGTGTGACTGATCGCCCCCCCGTGGTGCAGGTGCTCCGGCTCCCGCACCACGAAGGCCTCGAGCTGCCGACCCGCGCGACGATCGGTGCGGCCGGTTACGACGTGGCGAGCGCCGAGCCGGAGTTCACGATACAGCCGATGGAGCGCCGCCTGGTCCGGACGGGGCTCGCCCTGGCCATTCCCGCGGGTTACGAAGCGCAGGTGCGGCCCCGTTCGGGGTTGGCGCTGAAGCACGGACTCACCCTTCCCAACACGCCCGCCACCATCGACTCCGACTATCGCGGTGAGCTGCTCGTCGCGGTCATCAACCTGGGCACCGAGCCGGTGACGGTGGGGCGCGGCACGCGGATCGCCCAGATGGTGTTTCAGCGGGTCGAGGATGTGCGACTGGAGGCGGTGGACGAGCTGCCGCCCAGCGAGCGAGGCGGCGGAGGGTTCGGGAGCACCGGGACATGATCCGGCCCCCGGTGCTGTGCTACCACCGCATCGGCGGTCCACCCGAGTTGGGGGTCACCCGAGTACACCGTGACGTCTTCGTGCGCCAGATGATCGCCCTCGCGAAGGCGGGCTGGCGCACCGTCACGCTCGAGCAGTTCATCCAGGCCGATTCGCCCTACCTGTTCCCCGTGGCGCGACTCTCGGCGACCGGACGGAACTTCCTGCTGACGTTCGACGACGGTTACGAGAGCCTGGCCGAGCTCGCCTTTCCGGTCCTGGCCGACGTGGGGTTTACGGCGACCACCTTTCTGGTCACTGACTACGTGGGGCGCCAGAACCTCTGGGACGTCCGCTACACCCGGCACCGGCTCACCCACCTCGACTGGCCCGCCATCGAGACGTGGCGGGCCCGGGGGTTCGACTTTGCGTCCCATGCCGCCACCCACCGCCGCCTGACCTGGCTGACGGAAGAGGCCCTGGTCGAGGAACTCGGGCGCTCGCGCGAGACGCTGATCAAGCGGCTCGGCGCCGCCGCGGGGCGGGCGCTCGCCTATCCGTTCGGGGCCACGAACCGCCACGTCGTGGAGGTCGCCCGGCAAACCGGATTCGAGATGGGGTTCGCGGGGGTGTGGGAAAGCGGCTCCGATCCACTCCGGCTGCCGCGGATGCCGGTGTACGCATGGGACGTGGGGAAAATCCCGATAGGCCTGCACCGGGGACCGGTCGGCTCAGCCGGGCGCCTCGTGGCCCACGTCGCGAACCGTTGCGCCGTGGGGACGAGCATCATGCTGGCGCTGGCCGGAGCGCTGCGGCGAATGCGGTCGAAGCCTTCCCTATAGCCCTTCGACGCCGGCGACGGCCATCCCCATCGTGTGGTAGCCCTTGTCGACGTAGATCGTGGTTCCCGTGATGCCGCTCGCCAGCGGGGAGCAGAGAAAGGCACCGACCGTGCCGACGTCGCGGGCTGCGAGGGGTTCGGCCAGCGGCGCATTGGCGGCGTAGTAGTCCACCATGCGCTCGATCTTGCCGATCGCGCTGGCCGCGCGCGACGCCAGGGGCCCCGCCGAGATCGTGTTGACGCGCACACCGTAGCGGCGCCCCGCTTCATAGGCGAGCGTGCGCGTGTCGCTCTCCAGCGCCGCCTTGGCCGACGACATGCCGCCGCCGTACCCGGGCACGACGCGCTCGCTGGCCAGATAGGTCAAAGAGAGAAACGCGCCACCGGGGCGCAGATGCGGCGCCAGCCGGGCGACCAGTGCGACGAGGGAATAGGCGCTCACGCCGACGGCCGTGAGATAGCCCGACCGGCTGGTCTCGAGCAGCGGCTTCTTCACTTCGGGCCCGTTGGCGAGTGAATGGATGACGATGTCGAGCGGCCGCTCGCCGAAGTCCGTGACCAGACGCTGGCGCATTCCTTCGACGGAAAAATCGCCGACTTCGCGATACCGTTTGTTGCTGCGCACGTCTTCGGGCGCGTCCGCCAGGGTGTCGTACGCCGCATCCAGCGGATAGATCTTTTCGAAGGTGAGCAGCGAGCCGTCGGGCATGCGGCGGGAGTCGTCGATCTTGCCGCGCTCGAGCAGATTCTGGAAGATGTTCAACGCCGGCGGCCACGTGCCGGCGCACACGGTGGCGCCCGCCTCGGCCAGCGCCTTCGCGATGGCGAACCCGAACCCGGCGTCGTCGGCGACACCCGCCACGAGGGCGCGTTTGCCCGTCAGATCGATGCTCAGCATCACCGCTCCTCACAATTCGGACTGCGGAATGTGGAACGCGGAATGAGCGGAGCAAGTCCGAGAAGCAGGACATGCGCCGGGGCAGCGCGGAAATTCCGCATTCCGCATTCCGCATTCCGCATTAGATGAAGAACCGCGCCGCCACCGGGATCAGCTGCGGATGCCGCACGAGCGCATGCGCGAAGATGCGTCCCAGCGTCCGCCTCTCCCGGGGGATGGCGTTGACCGTCCGGGCCAGTCCGTTGAAGAAGCCGTCGTCCAGGTGCTCGAGCGCCTGCTTGATGCGGTAGTACTTGAGGTGATCGTCGCCCAGGAGCTGCATCCAGTCGCGGTGGTAGCTGGCCAGGCGGCGTGCGCTCGTGTCTCCCTCGCAGATTGCGGCGGCGGCCGTCCGGCCGGCCAATCGCCCGGCCTTCATGGCGTTGACGATGCCGCCGCCCGAGAGTGGGTTGATCATGTGCGCCGCGTCGCCCGCTACCAGCACGCCGTCGGCATAGGCCTGTTTGATCGTGGTGTGCACGATGACCCCGCCGACGGTGTATGCGGTCCGGGCGCCCTTCGGATAGCGGCGGGCGATCCAGGCGTCGAGGTATTCGCGCGCGTTGCGCCCGTCGCTGTGCAGTGCCACCAAGCCGAGGCCGACGTTGGCGACGCCCTCGCCCTTCGGGAACAGCCACGCGTACCCTCCCGGCGCGATGTCGTCGCCGAACTGCAGATAGATCGCGTCGGGATCGAAGTCGATGCCCTGCACGACGTACTGCGCGCAGGATTCCATGTCGCGGGCGGGGACGCGGGTGTCGAGGCCGGCCCAGCGTCCGACCATCGTCTCCACGCCGTCGGCGCCGATGACGATGCGGGTCCGATATCCGTCGGGGCCCCCGGGGCCGCGCACCGCGACGGTCCAGCGGCCGTCCGGCTCGCGCGTCATGCCCGTCGCCTCGGCGCCGACCCGGAGCTCCGCGCCGGCCGCGACCGCCTGGGCGGCGAGGTGCGAATCGAACCGAGTGCGGTCCAGGATCCAGCCGACGTCCCGCTCGGCTACCTGGACTTCGGTGTCGTCCGGGGCGAGGAAGATCACCCGGGTGATCTTGCGGGCCACCCACGGGGCGCCATCCGGGGTTGCGAACTCCCGCAGCCCGGCATCGCCCACTCCCTCGGCGCAGCGCACCGGCGCGCCCACGGCTCGATCGCGCTCGAGCAGGACGACCTCGAGGCCGGTTCCCGCCGCCGCCTCGAGCGCCGCGAGCGAGCCGGCAGGCCCGGCCCCCACCACTAGGACGTCGACCTCGCGCATCAGGCCGGGATCATCGCCAGCGCCCCCACGGGGCAGGGCGCGATGCATTTGTGACATCCGGTACAGGCCGCGCGGTCAATTACCAGGTCGCTGAGCTGCAGATGGATGGCCTCCGGGGGACAGAGCGGCAGGCAGAGGCCGCAGCGATCACAGCGGTCCAGGTCGACGACGGCTACCTCGGCCGTTCGTGCCGTGAGGGGGGCCATGGGGGTAGGCTAGTCGCTCGCCTGAGGGGCGTCAAGCATCGGCCTTGCTTGGAGTTACGCTTTTCGTTAGGTTGATGCGCGTACGACACACCCGCCTCACACTTAGCCGGATACCGATCGCCGACCGTGCCGATTCGCTGGCCGAAATGGAAGCTCGGGGCATTCAACCCCGCGAACGAGATCGCCGTGGATCTCGGCACGGCGAACACGCTCGTGTACGTACGCGGGGAAGGGATCGTGCTGAACGAGCCGTCTGTCGTGGCGATCGAGAAGGCGACGGGCAAAGTGAAGGGCATTGGGCTCGAGGCCAAGCGGATGCTGGGGCGCACACCCGACAGCATTCTCGCCGTCCGCCCGCTCAAGGACGGCGTGATCGCCGACTTCGACGTCACCGAGAAGATGCTGCGCTATTTCCTGAAGACGATCATCGACCGCCACGTGTTCCGGGTGCGGCCGAAGGTGATCGTCTGCGTGCCGAGCGGCATCACTGAGGTGGAGCGCCGCGCGGTGCGCGACTCGGCGCAGTCGGCGGGCGCGAAAGAGGTCTATATGGTCGCCGAGCCGATGGCTGCGGCCATCGGCGTGGGACTGCCCGTCGAGACGCCGACCGGCAACATGGTGATCGACATCGGGGGCGGGACCACCGAAATCGCGGTGATCGCCTTGTCGGGGATCGTGTCCGATACGTCGATCCGGACCGCGGGGGACGAGCTGGATCAGGCGATCGTCCAGTTCATGCGCAAGAACTACAACCTCCTGATCGGCGAGCCGACGGCCGAGCAGATCAAGATCCAGATCGGCTCCGCGGCCCCGGTGGGTGAGGAGCGCGAGATGGAGGTCAAGGGTCGAGACCTCGTCTCGGGCATTCCGAAGATCGTCCGGGTCCACTCGAGCGAGGTCCGCGAGGCGGTCCAGGAGCCGATCCAGCAGATCGTGGATGCCGTGCGTCGCGCCCTCGAGATCACGCCGCCGGAGCTCGCCAGCGACATCGTGGATCGCGGCATCGTGATGACCGGCGGCGGGGCGCTGATCCGCGGGCTCGACCAGCTGTTGCAGCAGGAAACCGGATTGCCGATTCACCTCGACGAGGACCCCATGACGTGCGTGGTACGGGGGACCGGCCGGATCCTGGACGATCCCGAGAAGTACCGCAACGTCCTGACGACCTGACCGCCATGGCGCTCGGCGCTGACCGCTACGCCACTCGCGGTGATACGCTCGCGTTCCTGAGCGGCCTCGCCCTCTCGCTCGTCGCCATGAGTCTGCCCCCAACCGCCCGGGATTCCGTCGCGAGCGGGTTGCGGCGCAGCGTGCTGTGGCCGCTCCTGCAGCTGCAGGAACAGTCCGAAGCGCTCCGAACGTCCCACGCCCGATTCATCGAGGTGAGCGCCGAGCGCGACTCGGCGGTACTCGCCGCTGCGCAGGTGCAGCAGCTCCGCTCCGAGAACGCCCAGCTGCGGGACCTTCTGGGACTGCGCGCCCGCCTGGGCGTGGGATTCATCCCGGCCGAGGTCCTCCATCAGGCCTCGGTCACCAACCGTCTGACGCTTCTCATCTCGGCCGGCTCCCGACAGGGGGTCCGTCCCCTGGCCGCGGTCGTGACGCCCGACGGGTTGCTCGGTTTCGTGAGCAGGGCCGAATCCGTGACGAGCGTGGTGGCGACGTGGGCCTACCCGGACTTCCGGGCCAGCGGGATGGCCGCCGACGGCAGCGTGTACGGCATTCTCTCTCCGAGTACGGCCTCGGGTCCGGGCGGCTGGCTGCTCCAGCTGGACGGCGTGCCATATCGCCAGCGGGTCCCGATGGGGGGCGTGATCCTCACGTCCGGACTGGGTGGCGTGCTGCCGCGGGGGATCCCGATCGGAAGCGTCGTCGGGGAAATCACGGGTGAGAACGACTGGGAGCGTACCTACCTGGTGCGGCCCGCCGTGCCTCCGGGCTCGGCGACCCACGTGATGGTGCTGACCCAACCCGCGCAGGAAGGGGACCTGCGTGCGGCCTTCGCGCCGGATTCGGCGGCGGGGCGACCGCGGCCATGAAGCGCGACACCTTGCGGTTCTGGGGCGTCCTGGCGCTGCTCGTCGTCCTCCAGTTCACGATTCGCAGCCGACTGGGCGACGAACGCGTGGCGCCCGATTTCCTGCTCCTCGCGCTGCTCATCTACACCATCCGCTCCCGTCCCGGCGCGAGCGCGGCAGCCGGGTTCGTCGTGGGCCTGGTCTCGGACGCCCTCAGCCCGGCGAGCTTCGGCGCCGGCGCCCTGGCCCACACGGTCGTCGGCTACCTCTCGTCCTACGCCAAGGCCGTCTTCTTCGCGGAGAACTTGCTCGTCAACGGCGGGCTGATCTTCGCGGGAACGTGGCTGCGCAATCTGATCGTGGCGGTCGCCTCGGGCAAGTTCGCGGGTCCGCAGCTGAAGTGGGAGCTGCTGGTGTGGTCGCCGCTGGAAGCGCTCACGACGGCCGCCGCGGGAGTGCTCGTCCTGACGCTGTTCCGCCGGTGGCTGGCGATTCGTCTGGAGGAGTCATGAAGCGCCTGACGCCCCACCAGCTCGACGCGAAGGCGCGCGGCGCGCGACTCCTGGTCTGGGCGGCCGGCGCTGTGTTCACGGTCGCCTACTTCCGCGTCCAGATCCTGGATCACCATAAGTACGATGTGCAATCGGAGTACAACCGCCTGCGGTTGATCCCGCTGCCGGCGCCGCGGGGGGTGATCACCGACCGCCACGGCATGATCATCGCCGAGAACGTCCCCGGGTACACGGTTACCTTGTTGCCCGCACCCGAGGACTCGCTGCGCCGCAGGCTGCAGCGCATCGCGTCGATCGTTCATCTCGATGCCGCCGGGATCGAACGGGTGCTGCAGCGGTTTCGCCGGGCGCAGTATCAGCCCGTGGTGGTCCTGACCGATGCGCCGTTCGACGTCGTGTCCGCGCTCGACGAGCGTCGTCTCATCCTCCCGGGTGTGGTGATCCAGCCGGAGCCCAAGCGGCATTACCCCGACAGCTCCGCGGTGGCCCACCTGGTCGGCATCGTCGGGGAAGTGACCGATCAGGACCTCGTGACCCGGCGGGACAGCTCGCTGCGAGTGGGCTCCCTGATCGGCAAGGACGGCCTTGAGCGGGCGTACGACGATACGCTGCGCGGGCAGGACGGGGAGCGGTTCGTCGAGGTGAGTGCGCGGGGATACGTGGTGCGGGAGGCCGGGGCGGCGCAGACCCTGTATCCAGAGCCCGGGGCCTCGCTGCGCACCACGATCGACCTCGACCTGCAACGCTACATCTCCCGGGTGTTCCCGCCCGGGATGCGTGGCGCGATCGTCGCGCTGCTGCCGTCCACCGGGGAAATCCTGGCGCTGTACAGCTCGCCCACGTACGACCCCAACGCGTTCGTGGGCGGCGTGTCGCCGGAGTACTGGCGCGCGCTCAACCAGAGCGACGCGCGGCCGCTGCTGGATCGCGCGATCCAGGCCCGGTATCCCCCGGGGTCCACCTGGAAGCTGGCCATCGCCGCCATGGCCCTGAAGCGTGGCACCGTGACGATGGGCAGCAGGATGCCGATTCCCTGCCGGGGCGGCATGCAGTACGGCAACCGGTTCTTCCGATGCTGGAGCGCCGAGGGACACGGCAGCCTGACGCTGGAGCAGGCGATCGCGCAGAGCTGCGACGTCTACTTCTACCAGCTCGGTCTGAAACTCGGACTCACATCGCTGCTGGAGGACGCCAACGCGTTGGGGTTGCGCTCGCGCACCGGCGTGGACCTGCCGGGCGAAATGGCCTCCCAGTTCCCGAGCGGCACGGAATACTACGACCGGCTGTACGGGCCGCGCCGCTGGACCTCGGCGGTCTCCCTCAACCTGGCGATCGGCCAGGGGGAGAACAGCCAGACGCTGCTCGACATGGTGCGGCTCTACCAGATGCTGGCGAGCGACGGGAAGTCACGGCCGCCGTATCTGGTGCGGCCGCCGACGACGGAGCCCACCTACGATCTCGGGCTGAGCCCCGACCAGCTCGCCGGTCTACGCCAGGCGATGATCAACGTCGTGGAGCGCGGGACCGGGCAGGGCGCCCGCCTGGCCGACCTCAAGATCGCCGGCAAGACCGGCACCGCCCAGAGCACGCTGGGGATCAATCACGGTTGGTTCATCGGCTTCGCTCCGGCCGACAGCCCGCGCGTGGTCGTGGGAGTCATTGGGGAATACTCGGGACACGGGGCCGCGTTGGCGCCCCTCGTGGCACGCGTGATTGCCCACTACCTCGGGGCCGACACCACCACGGCGCGGTATCAATTCACCCTCCCGAGCGACTCCGCGCCGCGTGACACCCTGCTGCTCGGTGCCCCTCCCGATTCGCTGCCCCACATCCCCGACAGTACCCGTGTTCCGCCGATTCCGTGAGCTCGACCGCCCCCTGCTGGGCGTCGTGGCGGCGCTGGCCATTTACGGGCTGCTCATGCTGTATTCAGCCGGGCAGACCGACGTCCCGACCGTCGTCGCGACGATCTGGCTGCGGCAGCTCGTCTGGCTCGTGCTGGGGATCACGTGCGGCATCCTGGTGTTCCGGGTCTCGCCGCGGCTGCTCGAGTGGGCGGCGCCGTACGTATACGGCACGGCCGTGTTCGTGCTGCTGGTCACGCTGGTGTTCGGATCGGGCGCGGGGACCGCGGCGGGCAGCCGCTCGTGGATCGCCCTCGGGGGGCACCGGTTGGGGCAACCAGCCGAGTTGGCCAAGCTCGCCGTCATCCTGATGCTGGCCCGCTGGCTGGCGGCGCGGCGCGAGCCACCGGCGAGTCTGCGGGATCTGGTATACCCGGGGGCGATCACCCTCGTGCCGTTCGGCCTGGTCGTGCTGCAGCCGGATCTCGGCAGCGCGATCGTGTTCATCGCGATCCTCTTCGCCATGCTGTATTGGGCCGGTGCCAAGCCGGGAATGCTGTTGCTGCTCGTCTCGCCCGTGATCGGCCTGGTGCTGGCGTTCTCCACCGCCGTCTGGGGGACGTGGATCGTTCTGCTGTTCGCCCTCATGCTCTGGATCCGCCCCTATCTGTGGGAGGGGCTGACCGTGATGCTGGCGAACATCGTGATGGGCGTGGTGGCCCTGCCGTTCTGGCGACACCTCGCCCCGTACCAGCAGAGCCGGTTCCTGGCATTTCTCAACCCGGAAGCGGACCCGCGCGCGACCGGGTGGCACATCATCCAATCGAAGATCGCCATCGGCTCGGGCGGATGGTTCGGCAAGGGATTCACGCACGGTTCGCAGAAGCGGCTGGCGTTCCTTCCCGCCCAGCACACCGACTTCATCTTCCCCATCGTCGGCGAGGAGCTCGGCTTCGCGGGCGTCCTGCTGGCGCTGGCCCTCTTCGCGGCGTTGCTGGTCATCCTTGTGCGCCTCGCCCGGCGTGCCACCGACCCGTACTCGAGCTTCTGTGTGTTCGGGATCGCGGGGATGCTGTTCACTCACATCGTGGAAAACGTCGGCATGGCGGTGAACTTGCTGCCGGTGACCGGCATTCCGTTGCCGTTCTTCTCCTACGGGGGGTCGTTCCTGCTGACCTGCGCGCTGGCGGTGGGGATCGTCCTCCGGGTGGCGTGGGAGTCGCGCCAGTCCGGCTATGCCGACCACTAGCAATGAGTTACACCTTGAGGCCTAGCGCGGGGCGGAACTGGCGGCGAGATTGTGCCCTTCCGCACCCCCACGATTCCCTGCATGGCATGGTTCAAAAAGGAGCGTAAACCCCGCACCTCCGAGCGCGTGAAGCTGGAGATCCCGGCCGACGCGTGGGAGAAATGCGACGAATGCGGGCACATCGACATCAAGGAGCGCTTCGCTCGCGCCTTGAACGTCTGCCCGAACTGCGGGGCCCATCGCCGGATCGGAGCGCAGGAGTACATCGACCTGCTGGTGGACGAGGGCTCCTGGCACGAGCTCGACCAGAGCCTCAGGTCGGGCGACCCGCTGAAATTCGAGAACTATCGCGAGCGCATGCAGGCCGCCATCAAGAAGGCCGGTCCGTTCGAAGCGATCCGGACGGGCTATGGGCGGCTGGACGGCATGGCCGTCAACCTGGGCGTGATGGACTTCGCCTTCATGGGCGGCTCGATGGGGTCGGTCGTGGGCGAGAAGGTCGCCCGGCTGGCGCGCCGGTCGATCGACCGGCGGGTGCCGCTGATCATCGTGTCGGCCTCGGGCGGCGCGCGGATGCAGGAAGGGGTCCTGTCGCTGATGCAGATGGCCAAGGCGTCCGTCGTGGTGGCCGAGCTCGGCGAGCGTGGCGTCCCCTTCGTGTCCATCCTGACGAATCCGACGACGGGTGGCGTGTCGGCGTCGTACGCGATGCAGGGCGACGTGATCCTCGCCGAGCCGGGGGCGGTCGTGGGATTCGCGGGTCCACGCGTCATCAAGCAAACCATCGGGCAGGACCTGCCCGAGGGCTTCCAGACCGCGGAGTTCCTGCTGGAGCACGGCATGGTCGATGCAGTCGTGCCGCGGAGCGAGCTGCGGGAGACCACGGCGCAGCTGCTGCGCCATATGGCCGGCCGGGCGCCGGCGGAGGCGGGCGACTGAGTCGCTGGTCCTTCCAGGACGCGTGCCGCTATCTGTTCCCTCGACAAGCCGGACGCATCAAGTGGAGCCTCGAGCCGACGCTGAGCCTGCTCGAGGCCATCGGGCATCCGGAGCGGCAGTTCCCCTCCATCCACGTCGGCGGCACGAACGGGAAGGGATCCACCTGCGCGTTCCTCACCGCGGCGCTGCGCGCGCGCGGGTTTCGCGTGGGGCTCTACACATCGCCCCACCTGGTGTCGGTGCGGGAGCGCGTAGTCGTCAACGGCGAGCCGATGAGCGAGGCGGCGTTCGCGGAGTGGACCGCGATCCTCGAGCCGCACATCGAGCGCACCGAAGCGAGCTTCTTCGAGGCGATGACCGCGATCGGGTTCGCCGATCTGGCCTCACGCGACGTGGACATCGCGGTCATCGAAGTCGGGCTGGGGGGCAGGCTCGACAGCACCAACGTGATCACCCCGCTGGCGAGCGTGGTGACCAAGATCGCGCTGGAGCACACCGACTACCTCGGTGACGATCTCGCGACGATCGCGCGCGAGAAGGCCGGCATCGCCAAGCGCGGGGTCCCGTTCGTCACCGGCGAACAGGACCCCGTCGTGCGCCAGGTGCTGGTCGAGGAAGCGCAGCGGCTCGGCGCGCATCCGATCGTCCGGGCGGCAGCGGGGCAGGCGCCCGAGGGCCTCGAGCTCGGGCTGCGGGGGCCACATCAGTGGACCAACGCCTGGGTGGCGCTCGGCACGCTCAACGCCCTGCCACCACCGTTCGGCCCGTTCGGGCCCTGGATGCCGCCCAGCTTCGCGGAAGCCTACGTGCCGGGCCGCTTCGACGTGCGCGGTCGCTGGATCTTCGACGTGGCCCACAACCCCGACGGGATGGCGGTGCTGGTCGCGGCCCTGCGGGAATTCGACCCGCCGCGGCCGCTGCATGCCCTGGTGGGCATCCGGAACGACAAGGACTGGCCGGCCATGCTCGCGGCGATCCGCCCCGAGGTGGACCGGTTGCTGCTCACGGTGGCCCCGTCGGTGCCGGGTCATCAGCGGTGGGCCGAGCAGGACTTCACCGACGGACGCCTGCCCGATGCATCGGTGCGCTTCGAGCCCGACTTCGACCGGGCCCTCGCCGGCATCCAGGAGGGCGCGCGTACGGTGCTGGTGACGGGTTCGTTCCATACGGTCGGCGATGCGATGGCACGCTTGCCCGGGTTCGCGCCGATCGGCTAAATTGTTGTGATGCAAGGGAAAGCGCTGCCCGGCTTTCGCGATTTCTACCCCGATGATCTGGCCCTACGCAACTACATCTTCTCGACCTGGCGGAGCGTCGCGACCCGCTACGGGTTCGAGGAGTACGACGGCCCGCCACTGGAACCGTTGGAGCTCTACACCCAGAAGAGCGGGGAGGAGATTGCGGCACAGCTGTACGCGTTCCGGGACAAAGGGGACCGGGAGGTGGCGCTCCGGCCGGAGATGACGCCGACGCTGGCCCGGATGGTCGGGGCCCGCGCCCAAGCGCTGCGCAAGCCGATCCGCTGGTTCTCGATGCCGCAGCTGTTTCGTTACGAGCGGCAGCAGAAGGGACGGCTGCGCGAGCATTTCCAGCTGAACATGGACCTGATCGGCGAGCCCGGGCCGCTCGCCGACGCCGAGCTGATCGCCGCTGCGATCGACGTGCTGCGGGCGTTCGGACTGAACCAGCGCGACGTGCAGGCCCGCGTGTCGGACCGTCGGGTGCTGCGGACGCTGCTGCTGGGCGGGGGCGTGAGCGAAGCACAGCTTCCGGCCGCCTATGCGGCGATCGACAAGAGCGAGCGCGATCCGCACGACGCACTCGCCGCCCGGCTGCAAGGCGCGGGGCTTGGGCCGTCGGCGATCGAGGCGGTCTTCGCGGTCGCCCAGCTGCGCGGGGTGGCGGCAGTGGACGCGGCGCTCGCGCGCGTGCCGGATGGGGAGGCCGCGGGCGAATCGTTGCGAGAGTGCGAGCGCGCCCTGCGGGCGATGGGGCTGGGCGACTTCGTGCAGGTCGACCTGTCGATCGTGCGCGGCCTGGCGTACTACACCGGCATCGTGTTCGAGCTGTTCGACGTCGGGCGCACCCTGCGGGCGATCTGCGGCGGCGGGCGCTACGACGGCCTCCTCAAGGCGCTGGGCGGGGCCGATCTGCCGGCGCTGGGATTCGGCATGGGCGACGTCGTGCTGGGCGACCTGCTGAAGTCGCGTGGCGCGACTCCCGGCGCGGTTCCCCGTCTCGACGCCTTTCTCGTCGCCGTGGGCGGCGAGGATCTCGAGCCGGTGCTGCGGCTGGCGCATGACCTCCGGGAGCGCGGTATCGCCGTCGAGTACGGCTTGCGGCTGCAGGCGATCCGCAAGCAGCTCGAGTTGGCGGCGGCGCGCGGGGCGCCGCGGGCGGTCATCATCGGTCCCGCGGAGCGGGCGGCCGGCGAGGTGGTGCTGCGCGATCTGCAGCGCGGGACCGAGGAACGGGTGGCTCTGGCCGAGCTGGGCGCTCGCCTACGTCAGGAGGAGGCCGGGAATGGATAAGGTGAACCTCGCGGAGAAGCTGGCGCGGGTCAGCGACTTTTGGTCGCCGAAGATCGTCGGCGAACTGAACGGCCAGCAGGTGAAGCTGGTCAAGTTCAAGGGGCCGTTCATCTGGCACCATCACGACCACGAAGACGAGCTGTTCTACGTGGTGAAGGGGCGGTTCCGGATGGAATACCAGGATCGCTCGGTGGAGGTGGCCGAAGGCGAATTCCTCATCGTGCCCCACGGAGTGGAGCACCGTCCGGTGGCGGATCAGGAGGTGGAGGTCATGCTGTTCGAGCCGGCCACGACGCTGAACACCGGCAACGTGCGCAACGAGCGGACGCGCGAGCGCCTCGAGCGCATCTAGCGGTCCACACCCCGATTCGAGAGGACGACCCCCGGGACATGGCCCAGGCCGAGAAGATCACGCCACGCGCCAAGGACTACAGCGAGTGGTACAACGACGTCATCATGCAGGCCGAGCTCGCCGACTACTCCCCCGTGCGCGGCTGCATGGTGATCCGTCCCAACGGCTACGGCATCTGGGAGCTGATGCAGCGCGCGCTGGACGACATGTTCAAGGCGTCCGGCCACCAGAACGCCTACTTCCCGTTGTTCATCCCGATGAGCTTCCTCGCCAAGGAAGCGGAGCACGTGGAGGGATTCGCCAAGGAGGTCGCCCTCGTCACGCACACGCGCCTCAGGGCGACCGGCAAGACCGGGGCGGGAGCCGTGGAGCCCGATCCCGCCTCGGCGCTGGAGGAGCCGCTGGTCGTGCGACCAACGTCCGAGACGATCATCTACGCGATGTTCGCCAAGTGGATCCAGAGCTACCGCGATCTGCCGCTGCTGCTCAATCAGTGGTGCAATGTGGTACGCTGGGAGCTGCGCACGCGCCTGTTCCTGCGGACCACGGAGTTCCTGTGGCAGGAGGGGCACACGGCGCACGTCGACGAGGCCGACGCGGAGCGCGAAGCCCGGTTGATTCTCGGCATCTACCGGACGTTCGCCGAGGAGTGGTTGGCGATGCCGGTGCTGACGGGCGTCAAGACCGACAGCGAGAAGTTCGCGGGGGCGTTGCGCACCTATGCGATCGAGGCGCTGATGCAGGACCGGAAAGCCCTTCAGGCCGGGACCTCGCACCACCTGGGCCAGAACTTCGCCCGGGCGTTCGGCGTCCAGTATCAGACCGCGGCGGGCGGCCTGGAGTATGTCTGGAACACCTCCTGGGGGGTGACGACGCGGCTCATCGGCGCGCTGATCATGACGCATTCGGACGACAACGGCCTGGTGTGCCCGCCGCGGCTGGCGCCCGTGCAGGTCGTCCTGGTGCCGATCTGGAAGAGCGATGAGGAGCGCGCCCGTGTGCTGGAAGTGGCGACGCGGGTCGAGGGAGAGCTCAAGGCGGCCGGGCTGCGCGTCGTACTCGATGCACGCGACGGGTTGAAGCCCGGCGCCAAGTACTTCGAGTGGGAGGCGCGGGGCGTGCCGCTGCGCTTCGAGATCGGACCGAAGGACGTCGCGGCCGAACAGGCGATGGCCGCCCGTCGTACCGGCGGGAAAACACCGGTGTCGCTGGCCGGGATCGCCACGACCGCGGCACGGGCGCTCGAGGAGATCCAGGCGGCCCTGCTCGCGGCCGCGCGGGAGCGGCGCGAGGCCAGCTCGATTCGGGGGGTCTCCAGGGAGAAGTTCATCGAGTTCATGCAGGACCAGGGGGGATTCGCCTACGGCGGCTTCTGCGGCAGCGGGGAGTGCGAGGCGGCGATCAAGGACATGACCGGCGCGACGATTCGCGTCCTGCCCGATCCGGAGTTTCGCTCGCCCGAGGCGCCCCGGACCTGCATGTGGTGCGGCAAGCCGAGCGTGGCCGAGGCAGTGTGGGCGCAGGCGTACTAGGCTTCGATCCCGCGCTGCTCGAGGCGATCGCAGCGCGCGTGGGAACGCCGGCGTACGTGTACGGCGCGAACTTGGTCCGCGCCCAGTTCCACGCGCTGGACGACGCACTGAAGGACATTCCGCACACCATCTGCTACTCGGTCAAGGCGAACGGCAATCTCGCCGTGCTGCGCGTGCTGCAGCAGCTCGGCGCGGGCGCCGACATCGTGTCGGTGGGTGAGCTGCGGCGGGTGCACACGGCCGGTTTCCCGTCCGATCGCATCGTCTTCTCCGGCGTGGGGAAGACCTCGGCCGAGCTCGAGGAGGCCATCCGCTCGCGTATCGGGTTCCTCAACATCGAATCCACGAGCGAGCTCGAAGCCGTGATCGCGGCGGCGCGGCGCACTGGCTTGCGCTGCCGCGTGGGCATCCGCGTCAATCCCGACGTCGCGGCCCGCACGCACCCGTACACCAAGACGGGGGAGAAGACCGCCAAATTCGGCGTCCCGTTCGACGACGTGGTCGAGGTGGCGCGCCGGGTCGCCGCCGATCCCGCGCTGGAGCTGCGCGGCCTCGCGATGCATCTGGGGTCCCAGCTCACCGATGTCGAGCCCTATCATCGCGGTACGGTGAAACTGCTCGAGTTGGTGGCGGCGATCCGCGCCTCGGGCATCGACACGCTCGAGGCGCTCGACGTGGGCGGCGGGCTGGGCGTGCGCTACTTCGACGAGCGGGCGCCCACCCCCAAGGCGTTCGCCGCAGCGGTCGTGCCGCCGATCAACGCAGCGGGGCTGCGGCTGCTGTGCGAGCCGGGGCGCTACATCGTGGCCAACGCTGGGCTGCTGCTCACCCGCGTGCTGTACCGCAAGCACTCCGGCGGGAAGGAGTATGTCATCGTGGACGCCGGCATGACGGACTTCGTGCGCCCCAGCCACTACCACGCGCACCACGACATCGTGCCGCTGCGCGACGGCGGCCCGGAACGGGTGGTGAACGTGGTGGGGCCGATCTGTGAATCGGGCGATTTCCTGGCCCTCGACCGCAAGCTGCCGGCCGTGGAGCCGGGGGCGCTGCTGGCCGTGCTCGGCACTGGCGCCTACGGATTCGTCATGAGCTCGACCTACAACCAGCGGCCTCGGCCGCCCGAGGTGATGGTGGAAGGCGACAAGTACTTCGTCGCACGTCCGCGGGAAACGCTCGACGACCTGATGCGCGGCGAGGTTCCCGAGCCCGCGGTGTGGCTGTCGACATGAACCGCATCCTGATCATCGACTACGGATCCCAGTTCACCCAGCTGATCGCCCGGCGCGTGCGCGAGGCGCACGTCTACTGCGAGATCCATCCCGCGGCGCGCGGCCTGGACCTGGCGTTCATCCGGGAATTCGCGCCCCAGGGGATCATCCTCTCGGGCGGCCCCAACTCCGTGTTCGATCCGGGCGCGCCCACCGCCGACGCTGGGGTCTTCGACCTCGGTATCCCGGTTCTCGGCATCTGCTACGGCATGCATCTGATCACGCATCTGTCGGGCGGCACGGTGACTCCCGCCAAGGAGCGCGAGTACGGGCGGGCGGACATCACGGTGCGCGAGAACGCCGGTCTGTTCGCGGGGTTCGAGGCAGGCTCGACGACTACCGTGTGGGCGAGCCACGGCGACCTGATCGCCGCCGCGCCGAGAGGATTCCGCACGACGGCCGCCAGCGTGAACGCTCCAGTCGCCGCGTTCCAGCACGAGACGAAGCCGATCTCGGGCCTGCTGTTCCATCCGGAGGTGGCGCACTCGGTGCGCGGCGGAGAGATCCTGGCCAACTTCCTGTTCGGCATCTGCCGCTGCACGCCCGATTGGACGCCGGGACACTTCATCGACCAGTCGGTCGACCGGATACGTGAGACGGTCGGTCCCACGCGGCGCGCGATCTGCGGTCTGTCGGGCGGGGTCGATTCCGCCGTGGCGGCGGCGCTGGTGCATCGCGCTGTCGGCGACCGGCTGACGTGCATCTTCGTCGACCACGGACTGCTGCGACTGCACGAGCGCGATCAGGTCGAGCGCACGTTCCGCAAGCACCTGGGCATCGACCTCCGGGTGGTGGACGCGACCGAGCGTTTCCTGAACGAGCTGGCCGGAATCGAGGACCCCGAGGAAAAGCGGCGCCGGATCGGACACATGTTCATCGACGTGTTCGAGGAGGCCGCGCGTCACGTCGAGGGCGACGTGCGATTCCTGGTGCAGGGGACGCTGTACCCGGATGTGATCGAATCGACCTCCCCGCGGGGCGGTCCATCGGTCACGATCAAGACGCACCACAATGTGGGAGGATTGCGGCCCGACCTGCCGTGGACCCTGATCGAGCCGCTGCGCGAGCTGTTCAAGGACGAGGTCCGGCAGGTCGGCCGCGAGCTGGGTCTGCCCGAGGAAATCGTGGGCCGGCACCCGTTCCCCGGTCCGGGGCTGGCGATCCGGGTGCTGGGGCCGGTCACCGCCGAGCGGCTCGATCTGCTGCGCCGGGTGGACGCGATCTACATCGACGAGATTCGGGAAGCCGGGCTATACGACCAGATCTGGCAGGCGTTCGCGGTCCTGCTGCCGATCCGGTCCGTGGGCGTGATGGGCGACGGGCGCACCTACGAGCACGTCGTGGCGCTGCGGGCGGTGACGAGCCGCGACGGCATGACGGCGGACTGGTACCCGTTCCCGCCCGAAGTCCTGGGACGCATTTCGAACCGGGTCATCAACGAGGTGCGGGGGGTGAACCGCGTCACCTACGACGTCAGCTCCAAACCGCCGGCGACGATCGAGTGGGAGTAAGGAACGACGTTACGACGTTACGGCGTTACGACGGCGCGATGCTACGAGTGCGCTCCATCTTCTTCATCAACCCAAACACCATCTTTGCGCAGTTGTCTCGCGTGGTCGCGACGTCCACGAGCTGTCCTTCCTGCAGGTAGCCCAACGCCTTCACGAGGATCAGGATGGCCTCGATCTCGTGGAGGGAGCCCCGGGCGATGTCCAGGTAGCGGCGGAATTCCCGCGGGCCCTTGCGGGTCGCTCCTTCGGCGAGATTCAGGGCGACGCTATAGGCGGCGCGGCGCCACTGGTCGGCGAGAGCGAAGCGCTCGACGGGGGGCAGGTGGGCGATCGCATCCCGGGCATCATTCCGACGCTCGTACATCCTAGCGTCGTACGTCGTACGACCGAATCAGATGTTCTTATCCTCCAACAGGTTGAGAAACTCCGCCGGGGTCTTCAGGCGCGCCAGGCGATCCGGCACTTCCGCCTCCTTGGCGAATTGGGCGATCTTCCCCAGCACCGGCAGGTACTGGTTCGAGACCTCCAGCGGCGGGGCCACGATCAGGAAGAAGTAGTTGACGGGCTTGTCGTCGATCGCCTTGAAGTCGATCCCTTCGAGCTTGCGGCCGAACGCCACGCGCAGCCGGTTCACCACCAGCGAGCGGCAGTGGGGAATCGCGATGTTCTGACCGATGCCGGTGGAGCCAAGGGTCTCCCGCCGCTTCAGCATCTTGTAGAGCATGCCGTCGGCCTTCTCGTCGAGCTTCAGGAGCCCCACCAGTTCCCTCAGCACGGCATCCTTGGCCGAGCTCTTGAGGCTCAAGTCGATGGCGTCTTCGGAGAAGAACTCACGCAGATGCAAAGCCGGATCCTGTGTGTGGTAGTCGGAGGCTAACGTAATGGCCGGTTGCTGTCCGCGCAACGCGCTATTACGTTGGTGCGCATGAAGTTCCCGTTTCAGGTCCCGCACGACGTCGCCCTCTTTCTCGCCCCGATGGCCGGGGTGAGCGAGGCGCCGTTCCGCCGCATCGCCCGGGCGTTCGGCGCGGATGTCGTCGTGTCGGAGTTCATTTCCTCGGTGGGGGTGTCGCTGGGGATCGAGCGGGTGCTGGCGGAGATGCGGTTCGAGGACGTGGAGCGCCCCATTGGGATCCAGCTCTACGGTGCGGACCCCGCTACGATGGCGCGCGCCGCGGCGCTGGTCGCCGAGCTGTTCCAGCCGGATTACCTGGACATCAACTTCGGGTGCCCAGTCAAGAAGGTGGTGCGCAACAACGGCGGGTCGGGCTGCCTCAAGGACATGGGGCTCGTCGGCGGGATCATCCGCGCCGTACGGGAGGCGACGGCGCTGCCGGTCACGGCGAAGATCCGCAGCGGATGGGACGAAGCGCAACGCGGTCCCGTCACCATCGCCCTGCGCTGTCAGGATGCCGGGGCGCAGGCGCTGGCGCTGCATCCCCGCACGCGGACCCAGATGTACAACGGCACCGCGGATTGGGACGAGATCGCCCGCGTGGTCGAAGCGCTCGACATCCCGGTGATCGGCAACGGGGACATTCGGACGCCCGAGGATGTGCTCGCGATGCGGCGCCACACCGGCTGTGCCGGGATCATGGTCGCGCGCGGCTCCTTCGGCAATCCGTGGATCTTCTCCCAGGGGCGCGATCTGCTCGAGGGTCGTCCGATGCGTCCGGGGCCCTCGGCGGAGGAACGCTTCGCCGTGGCGCTGGAGCATGCGCGGCTTGCCCTCCGGC